>DATNGU010000171.1:0-5385 GCA_035605775.1 Solirubrobacterales bacterium
GCGACGACGGCAAGCCCTCCGCGGTTATGTATTTCTCGCCGCTGGCGATGCGGGAGCTGGTCGAAGGGGTCGGGCCGCGGACGGGAGAGGCGTTTGGCGCTCTCTTGCCCGGCCCGGTGACGTTGGTCATTGCCAACCGGCGGGGTCGCTACCCACTTGCTTGCCGCGAGGACCGCTCCCGGCTCGGCGTCCGCCTCATTGACGGTCCGCTCGCCGGGGCTATGTGTCCGCTCTTCCAGACCTCTGCCAACCGCAGCGGCGAGCCGGCCGCGGCGAGCTTCGGTGATGTGTCCCCGGAGATCGTCGCCGCCGTCGATCTGGCGATCGACGGCGGCACGCTCACCGGCCTCCCCTCGACCGTGGTTGACCTGACGAGCTTTGACGCAAATGGAAAGTGGGAGATCCTCCGCGAGGGAGGGCTCTCCGCCGGGGACTTAGCAGCCCGGTTGGCCGCGATAGGGGAGGCGGACTAGCCGGCTCGCTGAGTTGTCCCGCTCGCTGGACTCGAAGAGCAAGTGCTGCGGGTCGACGGTCATCGTGTAGGCAAAGCAGCCACGCAGGCCGCTGACGTCGATCCACTGCTTGTCGTATGGGGCCGGATAGATGTCCGACCAGCCGACCGAGGTGCCGAGCGTGACCGCGTCGGTGTAGGGATCTTGGTCGCAGCCGGGGTAATGGCGGCTCTGCGGCGAGCGATGGCCAGGCCGGGTTCGCTCGAGGTCTCGAAGGCAGTAGTTGAGCTTGGGACTGCTGCGGACGATCTCGCCGAGTTGCCGCTTTGGGCCCACCCGGCGCAGATCGAAGCGGGCGAGTTGGTGGACCTTCCAGTAGCCACCACCAAAGTACGCGCCGACGTCGGTGAAGCGCAGCGTCGCATCGGTTTGCAGGACGAGCCGGCCACCGCCGACACGGTGAATCCGCTGGTTGACCGCCATCGTCCGCCAGCCGTTGCGATCGCCGCGCAGCTCCATCGGCCCCTTGCCGCGACTCTTGACGTCGCTGGTCGCCCTCAGCAGCGCCCTGTCGCCGCGCTGTTCGAGGTAGAGGTCGGCCGGCTTGCCGATCTTCAGGTTGGGGCAGAGCAGCTGGCCTGCTTCTGGACCCATGCAGGGGTTGTCCGTCGTTGCGGCACCGGCGCCGGGCGTGGCTGCCAACAGGCACAGCGCGCCGATCGCGAGTGAAAATCGGGCTCTCATCGCCGCCAGGCTATCCCGAGCCGTTGCTATCGTCGCCCAGGCCGTGGCCGACCTTCCCGACAACTTCCAGACCGCGCTCCTGAGCGAGGTCGATCCCGCGATCGCCGCCGTCCTCGACGGCGAGTTGCGGCGCCAGCAGAAGACGCTGGAGATGATCGCCTCGGAGAACTTCGTGCCCCAAGCGATCATGGAAGCAGTCGGTTCGGTGCTGACCAACAAGTACGCGGAGGGATATCCCGGCAACCGCTATTACGGCGGCTGCGAGGAGGTCGACGTCGCCGAGCAGCTGGCGATCGACCGGGCGAAGGAGCTCTTCGGCGCCGAGCACGCAAACGTCCAACCCCACGCCGGCGCCCAGGCCAACAACGCCGCCTACATGGCGCTGATCGAGCCGGGCGACACGATCATGGGGCTGGCGCTCGATCATGGCGGCCACCTCACCCACGGCATGAAGCTGAACGTCTCCGGCAAGCTCTACGAGGTCGTCGCCTACCACGTCCGCCGAGAGGATCTGCGGGTCGACATGGAGGAGGTCGAGCGGCTCGCCCGGGAGCACAAGCCGAAACTGATCGTCGCCGGTTGGTCGGCCTATCCGCGCCAGCTCGACTTCGCCGCTTTCCGCGAGATCGCCGACTCGGTGGGCGCCAAGCTGATGGTCGACATGGCGCACTTCGCCGGCCTCGTCGCCGCTGGCGAGCATCCCAACCCGGTGCCGTATGCCGACGTCGTCACGACGACGATCCACAAGACGCTTTGCGGGCCGCGCAGCGGCATGATCCTCGCTCGCGAGGAGCACGCCAAGGCGATCGACAAAGCGATCTTCCCCGGACAGCAGGGTGGCCCGCTGATGCACACGATTGCTGCCAAGGCGGTGGCGATGCGGATCGCCGCGACGGAGCAGTTCCGCGCCCGCCAGCGGCAAACGATCGCCAACGCTCAGGCGTTCGCCGCTGGGCTTGAAGCAAACGGCGTTCCCGTCCTCACGGGAGGCACCGACGTCCACCTCGTCCTCGTCGATCTCACGCCGAGCGGCCTCGACGGCAAGACCGCCGAGGCCCGCCTCGAGGAGGTTGGGATCACCGTCAACCGCAACTCGATCCCCTTCGACGAGCGCCCTCCGATGAACCCCTCGGGACTGCGGATCGGTACTCCGGCGCTCACCACCCGCGGCCTGGTGGAGGACGACCTGACCGAGATCGCCGCCGTAGTAGCCACCGCCCTTTCCGACGACTTCGAGGCGGAGAAGGCAGCGCTGGCGGAGCGCACCCGAGCCCTTATGGATGCCTACCCTCTGTACTCCCAATTAGCGAGCGTCACGATCTGATTCTCCGCGAGCGGCGTCGATATGGCTGTTAGCCGCCGCCCGCGGACGCGAAGCGGAGCAGGTGGCGGTTTATGAAGATATGGGTGGACATGTCGGCGCCCGCACACGTGCTGGTCCTGCGCCCGATCATCGAGCGGTTGCGCGCGCAGGGGCACACGGTCGAGATCACCTCGCGCGACTACGCCCAGACTCAGGCGCTGCTCGAGCTGCACCGGATGGAGCACACGCCGATCGGCCGCCACGGTGGCGCCTCGCGGCTGCGCAAGGCACAGCGGCTCGGTGTTCGCACCGCGGCGATGGTTCGCTTCGGCCGTGGTCGCTCCTTCGACCTCGCCCTCGCCCACGGCTCCAACGACCTCGCGATCGCCGCCCGCCTGCTCGGCGTGCCGGAGGCGAACATGCACGACTACGAGTACGCGGTCACCCAGCACCGGATCGGCTGTCGCCTCGCAAAGCGGGTGCTGTTCCCCGACTCGGTCCCGCCGGAGCGGCTGCGTCGCTTCGGGGTCGGGCCGGACAAGCTCTTCGCCTACCCGGGGTTGAAGGAGGAGTACTACCTCTACGACTTCGAGCCCGACCCGGACGCCCTGGAGCGGCTCTCGGTCGATACCGAGCGGGTCGTCGTCGTCGTCCGGCCTCCACCAGATGTCTCGCTCTACCACCGCAAGTCGAACCCGCTCTTCCCCAAAGTCCTGCAGCGGCTCGGCCAGGATGGTGGCGTCCACGCGATCGTCCTGCCCCGCACCCAGGCCCAGCGTGAGCTGGTCGAGAGCCTGGCGCTTCCCTCCCTGATCCTGCCGCCTGGCGCGGTCGAGGCGCAGAGTTTGGTCGCTCTCGCCGATCTCGTCGTCTCCGCCGGCGGCACGATGAACCGCGAGGCGGCGGCGCTCGGCACCCCCGTCTACACCACCTACGGCGGTCGCCTGGGCGGGGTCGACGAAGCGCTGATCCGCTCCGGGCGTTTGCGACCCTTGACCGACCCGCGCGCGATCGAGCTTGAGAAGCGCACCGCGGAGGCGGCTCCGACGAGGCGAGACCCTAGTCTCCTCGTCGAGACGATCCTAGGTACCGTCGGAGCCGACTATCCAGCGGCAAGCCAAATATCGAGCTGAATCCCTCGCTCTGCCCGCCGACGTCGAGGCTGAGCTGGAGCACTTCATCGCGCTTGCCGGGGATGGGGAGTCGCGTCCGGTGGACTCGGTTCTGCGCGGCCTCGACATCCTGATCTCGGCCGCGATCTTGCTGCTGCTCTCGCCGCTGCTGCTGCTGACCGCGCTGGCGATTGTGCTCACCTCCGGGCGGCCGCTCTTCTACCACGGCGCTCGGGTCGGGCGTTCCGGCCAGCTCTTCCGCATGTACAAGTTCCGCACCCTCAAGCCCGACGCGGAGACGCGCCTCGGGCCGTACCTGGGGGAGGAGCTCTCGCGACTGACGGAGCTTGAGGTGACCCGGGTCGGTCGGGTGCTGCGGGCGATTCACCTCGACGAGGTGCCACAGCTGTGCAACGTGCTGCGCGGCGACATGGCGGTGGTGGGGCCACGGCCGATCAGGCCGGCCTTCTTCACCGAGCTCTGTAGGGAGATACCCCAGTACTGGCAGCGGTTGGTGGTTCGCCCCGGCGTGACCGGCTTTGCCCAGACGAGAATGACCCGGGAGGAGTCCTGGGCCGACAAGCTCGCCCACGACATGGAGTACATCGCCGACCGCTCCGTCTCGCTCTACGTCAGCGTCCTGTTCGCCACCGTGGTCAAGGTCCTGGGTCGCGGACCCGCCGCGCCTGGCTGAGAGACTGCCGCCATGTGCGGGATCTGTGGAATGGCGGTCGCTGGCCGCGGGGCTGTGGCTGACGCCGACGCCGTGAAACGGATGAACGGCCGCCTAGTGCACCGCGGTCCAGACAGCGAGGGCTTCTTCCACGACGGCGGGGTGGCGCTGGCGATGCGGCGACTCTCGATCATCGATCTCGAGCACGGCGACCAACCGATCTCCAACGAGGACGGAAGCGTCGTCGTCGTGCAGAACGGCGAGATCTACAACTACCGCGAGCTGCGGCAGGAGCTGGAGCGGCGCGGGCACCGCTTCGCGACGGCCTCGGACACCGAGGTGCTGGTCCACCTCTACGAGGAGCACGGCGACGAGTTCGTCGAGCGCCTGCGGGGGATGTTCGCCCTAGCCCTCTGGGACGGTCGCCAGCGCCGCTTGTTGCTGGCCCGGGATCGCTTCGGGATCAAGCCGCTGTACTACCGCGTCGCCGGTGGGGGGCTCTCCTTCGCGTCGGAGCTGAAGGCGCTGCTCGAGCAGCCGGGCTTCTCGCGCCAGATCGACCCGCGCGCGGTCGCCGCCTACCTCGCCTTCAACTCGATCCCCGCGCCGCTGACGATCTTCGCCGAGGCGCGCAAGCTGCCCCCCGGCACGCTCGCGACATGGCGGGAGGGCGAGCTGGCGCTGACGCGTTTCGCGCGGCCTGCTCCGGTCGCGGCCGAGCGGGCCAGGCGCGGTCCTGCCGCGGATCTGGCCGAGGAGTTGCGGGAGACCCTGCGCGACTCGATCCGGGCGCACCTGGTCGCCGACGTACCGGTCGGCGTGCTGCTCTCGGGGGGCGTCGACTCGGCCGGCATCACGGCGCTGGCTGCCGCTGAGCAGGGGGATCCGGTGAAGACCTTCTCGGTCGGCTTCGAGGAGGCCAGCTTCGACGAGCTCGACCGGGCGCGTCTGGTCGCCGACCGCTACCGCACCGATCACCACGAGATCGTCCTGCGGCCCGACGCGGTCGAGCTCTTCCCGAAGCTGGTCGAGGCGTTCGACGAGCCCTTCGGCGACTCCTCGGCGTTGCCGACCTACCTCGTCTCCGAGCTGGCGGCGGGG
>DATNGU010000172.1:0-5531 GCA_035605775.1 Solirubrobacterales bacterium
CGCAGCCCATCGCGCAACTTCGGCAGGGTGATCATCTTCATGTACTTGCAGTAGGCCATCCGGTTCGCCTCGATCAGGCTCGCTGCCGGCGCGGCCTGCTTGAGCGGATGCAGCATGCCGTTCTCGGTGGCGACTATGTACTCGCCGTCCGGTTTGCGCTGCACGTAGTCGAGCATCTGGCCGGTGGAGAGCATGTGGACACCCTCCTTCTCCACTTCACCGGCGGCGACGAACTCCATCACCTGGGTCACGCAACCGCACTCGGGGTGGACGAGGAACTCGGCGTCGGGGTGAGCGGCGCGCTGCGCCTTGATGTCATCGGGGCGAATCCCCGCGTGAACATGGCACTCGCCCGGCCAGACGTGCATCGAGTGACCGGTCTCGCGCTCGACGTAAGAGCCGAGCCACATGTCGGGGCCGAAAAGAATCTCGGTGTCCGGTCCGTGCTCGCGCAGGATGTGCTCTACGACCTTGACCGCGTTGGAGGAGGTGCAGCAGTAGTCGGTCTCCGCCTTCACCTCTGCCGAGGTATTGACGTACATCACGACGACCGCGTCGGGGCTGTGACGTGACTTCCAGTCGCGCAGCTCGGCGACCGTGATCGAGTCGGCCAGCGAGCAGCCAGCGTCGAGGTCGGGAATCAGCACGGTCTTCTCGGGCGAGAGGATCGCGGCCGTCTCGGCCATGAAGTGGACGCCGCAAAAGACGATCGTCGAGGCGCCCGACTCGGCCGCTTTGCGCGAAAGGCCGAGCGAATCACCGGTGTAGTCGGCGACGTCCTGCACCTCGGGCACCTGGTAGTTGTGGGCGAGGATGACGGCGTCGCGCTCATGCGCCAGCTCGCGCACCTCGCGCGCCATCTCCTCGACCTCTTGCGGCGCGAGGTCGAGCATCGGAACCGGCTCGTTGATCGTCGGCAGCTCTCTCATCTGACGGTGCCTTGAAAGGCCCTGATGGGCTTTGCTGATCGTATGTTCGCTGGCATGGCCTTCGCCTGAGTCCAGTCGAATGAACTGCCGCCAAGTCTACTCTCTCGACATGCCCGAGCTACCCGAGGTCGAGATCACGGCACGCAGGCTGGCCTCCGCCCTCACGGGGGTAACGGTGGAATCGACGCTGGCGCCGGGGATGAACGTGATGAAGACCTTCGAGCCGCCGCTCGAGGACCTTGTCGGGCGCCGGGTCACGGGCGTAAGGCGGATCGGCAAGATGCCCGTGGTCGAGTTCGGCGCCCTGAGCCTGCTGATCCATTTGATGTCGGCCGGACGGCTGCGCATCTTCGAGAAACGCGCCTCGCCCAAAGACCGGGCGTCGCGCGTGCTGGTGAGACTCGAGGACGGGCGCGAGCTGCGCCTGCGCGAGTTCGGGACCAAGCAGCGGGCCTGGGCGAAGCTGCTCGCGACCACGGCCGTGGCGGAAGACGAGATGGTCGCGAGCCTCGGGCCGGAGGCCTGGCCCGCCCCGCCGCTGGAGGTCTTCGCCGCAGCGATCGACCAGCCGCGCCACCTGCATCCGCTCCTGCGCCACCAACGTGACATCGCCGGCATCGGCCGCTCCTGGGTCGACGAGATCCTTTGGGAGGCGCGACTGTCCCCTTTTAAGAAGGGGTCGGAGCTCGATGCCGAGGAGGTCGAGCGGCTACACGCCGCCCTTCACGTGCTCGGCGACGCAATTGACCAATATGAGGAGACGCTCGGCGCCGAGTTGCCCGACAAACTGCCGATGCCACTGCGGATCCACAAACGGGAGGGCGAGCCCTGCCCGCGCTGCGGCACCACGATCGAGGCGGTCTTCTTCGCCGAACACCAGACCAACTACTGCCCCAAAGAGCAGACGGGCGGCCGCGTGCTCAAAGACCGCCGCCTCTCGCGGTTGCTCAAGTAGGTCGGGAGGGCGACTGGTGCCCCTCCGACGGAACCCGCGCCGACACTTGTCGAGGGACAAGGGTTTAGCGGCTCACAAGTTCCTCTGGAGGGGCACCAGTCGCCCTTCACACCGGCTCGATCAGCATGCTGAAGTCCAGCGTCGGAGCTGAGTGAGTTAAGGCGCCTATCGAGATGTAGTCGACGCCGGTTTCGGCGATCCCGCGGACCGTCTCCAGGTCTACTCCGCCGGAGGCCTCGAGCGGTGGGCCGTCGGCGCCGCGCTCGGCATCGCGCAGAGCCACCGCTTCTCGCAGTTCGTCCGGGCCCATGTTGTCGAGCAGCAGCCGGTCCGCTCCGGCGCCCAGCGCGTAGGCGGCCTCTTCGACGTCGCGACACTCGATCTCGATTGGCATGCCCGGCTGCGCGGTACGAGCGGCGTGAATGGCCTTGGCGACGCTTCCTGCCAGCGCGATGTGGTTCTCCTTGATCAGGATCGCGTCGTAGAGGCCCATGCGGTGGTTCTGGCCACCGCCCGCCGCCACCGCCGCCTTCTCCAACGCCCGCAGGCCGGGCGTCGTCTTGCGCGTATCGAGGATGCGAGCCCCGGTGCCAGCGACGGCCTCGACGAAACGCGCGGTCATGGTCGCGATGCCGGAGAGGTGACCGAGGAAGTTGAGCGCGGTGCGCTCCGCGGCCAGCAGGCCGGCCGCGGACCCGCTGGCCAGCGCCACCTCGGCCGGCACCTCCTCGCGCCACTGACCCTCGACGACGAGGCTGTCGACATCCTCCACCCCACACTGGCGCATCGCCTCGGCGACCGCCGCTAGCCCAAAGACGACGCCGGGCTGCTTCTGGACGATCCGCGCCCTTGCGCGCGCACCCTCTGGCACAGTCGCTTCCGACGTCACGTCCCCCACACCGACGTCCTCCCCCAGGGCTTGGTCGATGACTGTCTTCAATTCAAGTAAATGTCCCTTTTTCCAGGACTTTTTCAAGTTTTCTTTCAAGTAGTTGCAAGTAGGTTGCGAGTAGGGCTATCTAGTCCTCAACTGCCAATAGGCACGGGGATCCTTCGGTGACTTCCCTACCCACTCGACAATCCCAGCCTCTCTAAGGGCACTCAGCTCCTTTTGGACGACCGGTCTGGAGAGACCCAAGGCCTCAGTCACCTCGCCGGTGCTCATTCGTCCAACGGACCTCAGCGTCCTCGCAATCGCCCGAGAATGCGCTGGCAGGCGCGCCTCGAGCCGCCGGTCGACCGGCTCCGCCAAGAGCTGAAGCTCGACGCTACCTGAAGTTTGTCGGTAAACGGGATCCGTCAGGCCAGCCTGTCGCATCTCTTCGAACATTCGTCGTATCCCCTCACCCAACTCCTGTCCAAGACTGAGATCGGCACAGACGCGGGCGATGCGCGGGTTTCGCGCGAAGCGCATGGTCTGGAGAGGGTCCTCGAGATCCACCAGGCCTGGGAAGCGACCCGGGCTCGAGATCTCGATTCGGTCGTCGAAGATCTCCACCCTGATGTGGTCGCCGGCCATGCTGTAGGAACGATGGACGGCTGCGTTGACGATTCCCTCGAGCCACGCATCGTCTGGTACTAGTGGAACATCCTCGAAGGTTCCGCCCTCACTCAGCGCTCTGCGGGTCGGCTGGAGCCGCTCGACCTGCTCCCGGGCCTGGCGTAGCTGCGCGGGGATCGGCCCCTCGAGCCTGATGTCGTCGACTAGCTGCTGCCGCGCCCCGGACCCCCTCTCACGACCCTGATACCGGAGCACCCTGATGAATGCCTCCGGTAGGAATGCCTGGGGGGCTTCAGAGAACAGCAGGCATCCCGCGATCGTCAGCTCCCCGTCATTCGCAAGACCCCGCGCTTGCAGAAGCCGCGCTGGATCAGAGGATCCCGCCCAGCGAGCGTAGCCATCAAGCAGGGAGCGATCGACTAGATCCAGCGGAGCACCAGACGGCCTCGCCTCATAGCTCGCTTGACCCTTGTCAAAAAGCAGCTCCTGTCGTTGGGCAAAACCCAGCTTGCGATTCTCGTCGCCCACTCGTAGAAAAACTTCATCCTTTTTGTTGGCGTGCACCGATTCGCTCGGCTCGACCTGGAAGACGACCAGGTCATTTGGCTCCCCCTTGCGATCGACACAAGCAACCAGCCTGTGCCTTGCCGGAACGGGCGGCGTGCAGAAATCGACGTTGGCCTGAAGTTGCGAATTGCGCCTCTCGGCACTGCCATCGGTGCCCTCAACCTCGCCATTCTCCAAACCGACCACAAGCGTCCCACCATCGGCGTTGGCAAAGCCGATCAAGACCTTGGCCAGGTCCCGCGGCGCGATCCGGCAGGACTTCCGCTCGAGCCACTGGTCCTCAGGCAGGGACGCGAGTAGAGGACCTACTTCAGCAGGCGGAGCATTGAGGGCGTTCTCTACGGCCAGGGTTCCCATATTCCTGTACTTGCAATTATTGCATGTAGCTTGCAAGTAGACCGCTCACCCATCTCACGCCCGCCGATGCCAAAGCGTTTAATCCCATAGGTGACCGCATTGCCCCCCTTCCAAGCTCTCCTTGACGAGCACGCTGCCAACGTGATGGCGGTTCTGCGCGGCGCGGTTGGCCGCGCCGATGCCGAGGACTGTTTCCAGGAGACCTTCCTGGCGGCGCTGCGCGCCTACCCGAAGCTGGGCGACGATCGCAACCTGCGCGGCTGGCTGCTGACGATCGCGCACCGCAAGGCGATCGACCACCACCGGGCGAACGGGCGGCGACCGCTCCCGGTTGCCGAGGTCGAGGAGGTCGCGATCGTCGAGTTCCCGCTCGACAACGGGATCTGGACCGAGGTCGCGGCGCTGCCGCCGAAACAGCGGGCCGCGGTCGCGCTGCGCTACGCATGTGACCTCCCCCACACCGAGATCGCCGCGGCGCTCGGCTGCTCACCCGACGCGGCGCGGCGCAGCCTCCACGAGGGAATGAAACGACTGAGAAAGGAGCTGGCATGAAGGCAAGTCTCGAACACCTCACCGAGCGGGCAGACGCCGAGGGCCTGCTCGACGTCGCCTACGCGACCATCGACTCGCCCTTCGGCTCCCTGCTCGTCGCAACCACTCCGCGCGGCCTGGTCAAGGTCAGCCTGCCGGAGCACGACCCCGAGGAGACGCTCGAGGACTTGGCGGTACGAATCTCTCCGCGGGTGCTCGAAGCGCCGCCACGGCTGGACGAAGTCCGGCGCCAACTCGACCTCTACTTCGAGGGACGCCTACGCGAGTTCGACCTGCCGCTCGACTGGCGGCTGAGCAAGGGCTTCCGGCGACGGGCGCTCAGGGCTATCGACCGCATCCCCTATGGCAAGACCCGCAGCTACACGCAGATCGCCACCAGCGCCGGCAACGAGCGGGCGGTCCGCGCCGCCGGCACCGCCTGCGGCTCCAACCCGATCCCGATCGTCGTCCCCTGTCACAGGGTGGTGCGCAGCGGCGGCGGCCTGGGTGGCTACGGCGGCGGTCTACCGATGAAGGAAGCCTTGCTCGAGATGGAGCGCGTGCTAGATGGTGGAGGCTGAGACCTCTCTCTAAAGCAGCGCGGCCCTCGAGCCGATGCTGGAGGCGTGGAAGGCGAGCCCCAAACGAGCGCGCCCCAAACCGCACTGGTTCCCCGAGTCGCCTGGCTGGC
>DATNGU010000173.1:0-11042 GCA_035605775.1 Solirubrobacterales bacterium
AAGGGCTTGGTGATGTAGTCGTCGGCACCGACCTCGAGACCGGCCACTTTGTCGGTCTCGCTGCCCCTCGCGGTCAGCATGATGATCGGCACCTGGCTTTGCCGGCGCAGCTGGCGGCAAACTTCGACGCCGTCGAGCTTGGGCAACATCAGGTCGAGGACCACCAGGTCGAAGCGGGCCTCGGTAAAGCGCTCCAGCGCTTCACGGCCGTCCAAGGCCGAGGTGACGTGATAGCCATCCTTGCGCAATGGATAGCTGAGCAGGGTTTGCACCGATTGCTCATCGTCGACAAGCAATATCCGCGTAGACCCATTCGCCATAAACACAAGAGTAATCCGGTCGCGCTACCGGGGCCCTTGGACGTATGTGCGAGTACCAAGTACTAAGGGTCCGGAGCTGGCGGCCGATAGTAGGCGCAGGATGCAGCAGCAACAGCTAAAGAGCCTGATCGAAGATGGCAGCTACCGGCCCGAGCCAGAGCTCGTAGCGCAGGCGATGCTGCGGCGCCGCGGCGTGCGAACTTTGCTCACCGGGGCGGCAACTGGCCCAGCTGGTCGAATCCAGCCGGTTTCAGCAGCGCGCCGTCAGGCAGCCTAATTTCGACCCCCTCGCCGGCAACGATCTCGCCGATCCGGGTCAGCTCAGCGCCGGCCCGCGCAACTAACTTCACCGCTTTCTCGAATCGGTCGGGAGGCAAGGCCGCGAGCAGCTCGTAGTCCTCGCCGCTGGAGGCCGCCAGCTCCATCTGGTCGCGTCCTGCCGCCCGGGCGATCTCGGGAACGCCGGCCGCGAGTGGCAACGAGCCGGCGTCGATCCGCAGGCCGACTCCGCTCGCCGCGGCGATGTGGGCGGCGTCTCCACCGAGCCCGTCGCTGAGGTCGATCATCGCCGTGGCGCCTGCCTCGGCGAGGGCGCGGCCGGCGGCGAGACGGGGCTGTGGTTCCAGCTGCCGCGACAGCAACCCGTCGCGTTCGCACTTTTCCTTGCTATGGGCCGGAAAGCGCGAAGGCACCTCGGTGCGATCCTCCAGCAGCAGCAGGGCCGCGGCGGCACCACCGAGCTCTCCGGTCACGACAAGAGCGTCGCCGGGGCGCGCCCCAGCCCGCGTCACCAGCTCCTCTGGCGAGGAGGCGTGGCCGACCACGGTCATCGTCACGGTCAGCACCGGCGACCGGGTGACGTCGCCTCCGGCGAGGGTCGTGCCCGTCTCCGTGGCGAGCGCCGAGACTCCGCCGAGCAGCTCCAGGCAGCCGTCCTCGTCGAGGTCGGTGGGGACGCCGAGGACGACGTAGGCCTCGCCCGGCTCGGCACCCATCGCCGCCAGGTCCGAGAGGGCGGCGGCGAGCGCCTTGTGGCCGATCTGCTCGAGGCTGCTCCACGACCGCCGGAAGTGGACCCCGTCGACCAGCGCGTCGACCGAGGTGGCGGTCGCGCCTCCCGGCACGACGATCGCGGCGTCGTCGCCGCTGCCGAGCCGCACCCGCGATCCGGCCGGCGGCAGTTTTTCCCTGATCCGCTCGAGCAGCTCGAACTCGCCCATGCGGCCATTCTCCCCATGCGGCGTCCCGGTTGGCAGCCCCCGACCTCACTATGGTGCGGCGGACGTGGCCGAGGGGCACCCATTTCTACATCGCGTCGGCGAAGCCGCAGCCCGGTTCGGGACGCGTCCGCCGCGCAGCAAGCGCGTCCGCCTCGCAATCCAGCTCGGCCTCGCAGTCGTCATCTTCGGCTTCCTCGTCCTCACCGTGGTCGACCAGTGGTCGGAGATCAAGGACAAGGGCGTCCACTTCCACGTCCTCTGGCTGATCCCGGCGTTCTTCTTCCTGCCGCTGTTCTACGTGCTCAGCGCGCTCGGCTGGGACCTGATCCTGCGCTTCCTCGGCTACCGGATCGGGGTGGGGCGCGCGCAGGTAGCTTGGGGACAGCCTCTGCTCGCACGCTACGTCCCGGGAAGCGTCCTCTACGTGCTTGGCCGCGTGCTGCTTTCCGAGCGAGCCGGCGTCAAACGGCGCGTGACGATCGCCAGCATCGTCTATGAGCAGGCGATCTCCGCCACCTCGGCGATCGTCTTCGCTGCCTACTTCTTGATCAGCCACCCCGACCTGCAAGGGCAGCCGTTGCGCTGGGCGATCCTGCTGCTGATCCCGCTGGCTCTGGCCGTGTTGCACCCACGGGTGTTCGGGCCTCTCGCCAATCGCATCCTGCGGGCGTTCGGTCGCGAATCCCTGCCGGAGGTGATGCCGATTCGGGGAGTGATCACGATGACCCTCTTCTACCTCTGCGTCTGGGGCGTCGTCGCTCTCGGCATGTACTGCGTCGCGCGTTCGGTCACCAGCATTCCGTTCACCGCCGGCGAAGTGCTCACGGTCGGCTCGGCGCAGGCGGTCGGTTACGTCGCGGCTCTCGTCACCCTCGTCGCTCCGGCCGGCCTCGGCGTCCGCGACGCCGCCTTCGCCTGGGCGGTGAAGGGTGCGGTGGGCAACAGCTTCGCGGTCGGTTCGTTGATCGCGATCGCCGTGCGCGGCGTGCTGACCGTGGTCGAGCTGGTCTACGTCGGCCTGGTCACGGCGTTGGGCAAACGCGAGGGCTGGTCGATTCCGACCGGCGTCATCCATCCTTCGCCGGAGGAGGAGGCGGAGGGGCCCAACCGAAACGAGACCCCGATCCACACGCCGGAGATTCTCTAGCCGTTGGTTGGGAGGCGTGAGGTGGCTCAGTGGGAGCCTGGGTTCGCTTCGCTAGGAGTTTGACGCTGTCGATTTTTCCCTTGCTCTGACCCGGGTAAATCCGACAGCGGTTCAGAGCGGCATGCGCGCGGGGAGTTGGTAGGCGGTCAGGGCCAGGGTTAGGAGCTGTAAGGGGCGGTCGCGGGATAGGGCGACGAGGGGGAGGGCCCAGATCAGGTACCAGGGGAGCAGCCAGGCGGTTGCGAGGAGCAGGCCGAGGGACGCCCAGGCGGCTGCGCGGAGCCAGTCGTTGCCGCGCCAGGTCCAAGCCAGCAGGTAGATGAAGAGGGCCGCGTAGAGGACGAGGGCCCCGGCGCGGACGGCGGTCGCGTCCAGCCCGGCTATTCGCGCGAAGGTGATCGGAACGCTCATGTGGCTGGCGCGGTCCTGGTTTTCGCCGGCCAAGCCAAGCGCGTCGACCCAGTTCCAGCCGAAGGCGGCGAAGGCGGCCGCGCCGATGATCACGGCCGAGACCGCCGCCCCAATCAGCAGGAAGCGCGGAGAGCGGCCGGCATTCCCGACATTGACCCCACCCTGGTGTGGTGAATGTCGGATGCGTGTGGCGCTCACCAGAGCGAACGGGGCGGCGATCGCTGCCGGAGCCTTGATCGCGGCGGCAGCCACGAAGCCGGCGCCTGCCGATGCCTCGCGGGCGGAGAGCATCGCTGCTATGCCGATCGTGGCCAGGAGCATCGCCAGGCCGTCGTTGTGGGCGCCGCCGACCACGTGGATGAGTACGAGCGGGTTGAGGGCGACGAAGGCGGCGGCGGGCAGGGGTGAGACGCCGCGGACCGGCGCGAGGCGGGCGACGAGCACGGCGATCCCCAGCACCGCGAGCCCCGCCGCGATCTTCAATGCCGCGACCGCCAGCGCGACCTGCAGCCGGGCGAGCGGGTAAGTCGCGAGCGTGAACAGCGGCCCGTAGGCGCTGGTCGAGCCGATCCACTCGACCTGGCCGTAGGCGGGATCCGCCGGCGCTGCGGCGGGCGGGTGGACGTAAGGGTCGAGCCCGTGGACGACGCCGAGCCGCGCGTAGTCGACGTAGCTGTAGGCGTCGTGGGAGAGGAGGACGGGTGCGATCGCGAAGCCTGCGACCAGGACGACGATCGCGGCCCAGGCGAGCCGCCTCTGCCTGCGTCTCAATTGCCCGCCGCGGCGCCTCCGCCGACCCCGGCGCCTCCCCCGGTTCCGTACGACGGCGGGGGCGGCGGCACGTAAGTTGGTTCCTGCCCGGCGCCCGGCGCGTAGGCGTCGGGGTCGTAGCCGCCGGTCGCTTCCTTCCCCAGCCTCTCCGCTTCGCTTTCTCCACCGCCCCCCTTCGCGTCGTAGTCGTCGGAGAAGGAGCCGCCGCTATTCGGCCCCGAGGACGTGAACTGGCCATAGAACGGCGCCCAGCTGATCGGCGTCTTCGGCTTGCTGAATTCCTCGCAGGGGATTTCGGCGTTGGCGTAGAGCGAGTGCCAGATCTCCGCCGGGAAGGTGCCGCCGAAGACGGTCGAGCCGTGGACGCTGGTCATTTCGATCCCGTTCGACTGCGGGTAGCCGACCCAGACCGCCGTCGCCAGATTCGGCTGGATGCCTGCGAACCAGGCGTCGGTGAAGTTGTCGGTCGTGCCGGTCTTGCCGCCCTGGCCGGCGCAGCCGGTGTAGGCGGCGGTGCCGGTGCCTTCGGTGATGTTGTCGTGCAGCAGCCGCCAGACCTCGTAGGCGGCGGCTTCCGGCACGACCCGCCTCGGGTTGGGATGCTCGGGACGGTCGACCCGGCCGCCGGGGAAGACCACACGGCGGATCGCGATCGGGTTGCGGTGGACGCCACCCGCGGCGAGGGTCGCGTAGGCGTTGGTCAGCTCGAGCGGCGAGACGCCGATCCGCAGGCCGCCGATCCCCTCGGCGGGGATGCCGTCGAGCTCGCTTTCGATTCCCATCGATTTGGCCGTCGCGGCGACGTTCTGCGGGCCGACGTCGAGGTCGAGCTGGGCGAAGACCGTGTTGTCGGAGGCGACGGTCGCCTGCTGCAGGTTGACCGTCCCCAGGTAGCCCTCGTCCGCGGTGCTCACGTCCCAGTGGCCCCACTCGGGCAGGTCGAGGTCGAGGTGCTTGGAGGTGTAATAGGTCGAGTAGGGGTCGATGCCTTGCTTGATCGCCGTGGTCAGGACGAAGGCCTTGAAGGTCGAGCCGGGCTGGCGGTGGCCCTGCGCGGCGAGGTTGAACTGGCTCTGTTCGTAGTCGGAGCTGGAGGCCATCGCTTCGATCTCGCCGTTGCGCGGGTCGATCGAGACCAGCGCGGAGGAGGGGTCTTCGGAGTAGGGGAGGGCGGAGCGCATCGCCTCCACCCCGATTTCCTGCAGCCGCGGCTCGATCGTCGTGTAGACGTCGAGGCCGCCCTGGCGGACCGCCTTTACCCCGTAGGCGTCGATCAGCTTCTCTTCGACGTAGTCGAAGAAGTAGGGCTGGCGCTTCTCGAAGTAGCCCTTGTCGAGGTTGAGGCCGAGGCCGCGCTGGCTGCCCTCGCGCGCCCGCTCGGGGGAGATGTAGCCGAGGCTCGCCATCTTCGAGAGGACCGCGTTGCGGCGCGCATTCGCCCCCTGCGGGTTGAGGACCGGGTTGTAGTCGGTCGGCGCCTGTGGCAGACCGGCCAGCAGCGCCGCCTGCTCCAGGTTCAGCTTCCAGACCGGCTTGGAGAAGTAGATCTTCGAAGCGGCCTGGACGCCGACCGCGGTGGCGCCCTTGATCGTCCCGTATGAGGCGGTGTTGAGGTACTGGCTGAGGATCTCTTTCCGGGAGTGGCGCTCGGCGTACTCGATCGCCAGCTGCGCCTCGATGATCTTGCGTTCGAGGTCGCGGCTCGGGTTGGCGATGCAGAGGTTGCGGACCAGCTGCTGGGTGATCGTCGAGCCGCCCTCGACGGTCTTGCCGGCTTCGAGGTTCTTCAGCGCCGCCCGGGCGATGCCCTCCGGGTCGATGCCGCCGTGCTCGTAGAAGCGCTCGTCCTCGATCGCCACGGTGGCGCGCCGGAGGTCCTTCGGGACGCGATCGATCGAGATCGGAGCGCGCGCCTCGTCGGACTCGATAACCCCGAGCTTGCTGCCGTCGCCGGCGTAGACGGTCGAGTTGCCGCCCTTGTCGATCGGCTTGCAGGCCGCGAGCGAGGGCGCTTTGGCGGCGACGTCAAGGACCCAGGAGGCAACCCCGACGACGCCGATCGCGACCAGCGCCAGGGCGCCGATCGCGACGAAAAGCAGCTTGCCGCCGGCGCCGCCCCGATGTCGCTGACGTCGCCGGTTGCGCTGCGTCATGCCCGAAGCGTACTCAGCCGGCTATGCCACTCAGGCCTGCGTGTCGGCGGTGGAGAGGTTGTGGACGATCCCCTCGACCAAGAGCTGGTTGGGGATGACCACCGCGGTGCCGTCGCCGGGGTCGACGTAGGTGTAGGAGAGGGTGATGTCGAGGACGCGGCCCTCGACTTCCTCGAAGGAGATCCGGTCGCCGATCCGGATCGGCTGGGAGATCGCCAGCTGTACCCCGGCGACCATGTTGGCGATCGTGTGCTGGGCGGCGAAGCCGATGATCGCGGCCAGCACCGCGGTCGAGGCGAGGATGCCGGTGGCGATGCGCTTGAACTCGGTGAACTGGCTCACAGCGATCGTCGCCAGGACGATGAAGATGACCAGGATCGTGAGCCGGCGCAGGAAGCGCAGACGCGTCTTCGTGGACCGCGAGACCTGGGAGACTGCCGGCGTCATGGACAGCAACTTAGCCGCAGGAGAGGCCGGGGGTCGCCCCGATGGAGCAAAAGACGTGGAGGCTCCCCCGGGGCGACCCCCGGGCTCTTTTCCCTACTCCAATTGGGGCCCAGGCGCCGCCATGCTGGGAGTTTTTCTTGCTCTGGGGACCGGGATCGTCCTGGGCGTGCCGGCGATCGTCATCGACAGTCCCGGCGAAGGCGACCTGAGCAGCGGCGCCAACGTCGCCGTGCAGCTGGCGACGGCGCTCAGCTTCTTGATGGTGCCGCTGGTGATCACGGCGCGCTGGGGCGCGACCTCGGTCGGGGAGGGGTTGCGACGACTCGGCGTGCGCGGCTTCCGGCCCAAGGCACTGCTGTGGATGCTGGCGGCGACCGGCGCCTACCTCGCCTTCGCCGCGGTCTACGCGGGCTTGTTCGGCGTCCCCGAACAGAAGGACATCGCCGAGGGCTTCGGCGCGCTGCCGGTCCAGGTCCTGCTGATCGTGATCGCGGCCCCGATCAGCGAGGAGCTCTGCTTCCGCGGCATGCTCTTCGGCGGCCTGCGCGAGCGCCTGCCGCGGCTCTCCGCGGCGCTGCTCAGCGCCGTCATCTTCGGCGGCCTGCACGCCCTCACCGGAATCAGCGCCGTGCCGCCACTGATCGCCTTCGGCCTCGTCCTCGCCCTGCTCTACGAGAAGACCGGCTCGATCGTCCCCGGCATCATCCTCCACATGCTCAACAACTCGGTCGCGCTGCTCGGGCAGTAGGACCGGCTCGGGGCAAAGAAACGGCCCGCAAGAGCGGGCCGGATCCGGGTGAAGGGGAGTTACCCCCCAAACGCCTGACAAGCAACTTCAGGATATCAGGGGCTCCCCAAACGATTGATAACCGTGAAGACAAACCGATTGATAACCGTGAAGACAAAACATTACCGAATCGAAATACCTGAGGCGCGAAGGCCGGGTCGCTCGGCGGCTGCTACCCGCAGGCCGCATGACAATTGCACTTCAACCCCAGCCTCCGCATCCCAGGTAATACATAGCGGAGGGCGAGGGACTTGAACCCTATTCGGACATTGTCCGAACTCACGCTTGTCAGGCGGTTGCCGATACCTACCGGCTTCACCCTCCGCTGATGCCGACCGTAGCCGAGAAATCCGCCATTTCAAGCCATGTTTCACTCTTCTTACAGACAATTGACTTCGCTGTGACAAAGTCGTGACGGACCGGTCAGCCGGGCCATCCGCAAGAATCCCAGCTCGATGAGCCGCCACCTCGTCCGCTCGCTGGTATTTCTCGCCCTCTTGGCCTTGCCGGCCGCTGCCTCGGCGGCGCCGCAGGGATCGGCCAAGGCGCCCAAGCCTTCCCAGGGGCCGCAGCAGGCGACGGTGAAGATCGTCCGCATCGGGCACCTGCGCGGCGGCAAGGCGCAGGTCTACTCGACCGTGCCGGTGATCGGCTTGGTCTCGCCCTTCGTCCCCGGCCAGCGGGTCGAGGTCAGCTTCTACCTCGACGGCCGCCGGGTGCAGCACCAGAAGGTGAAGGTGAGCAAGGGCAAGCGGAACAGCGGCTCCTTCCGGGCGCGGGTCCGGGTCGAGGAGGCGGGCAAGTACGCGGTCGCCGCCCGCCTCGCGCCGACCGCCACGCTCGGCGGCGACAGCACGATCCGCAAGAGCTGGAAGGTCAGCTTCCCGGCGCTGCACCAGGGCCAGTGCGGCGACGTCGTCGTCGGCTTCAAGAAGGCGATGCGGAAGCTCGGCTACATCGTCAACAGCGGCCGCTGCTTCGGCGACAAGACCGGGCGCGGCGTGCTCGCCTACCGCAAGGTCAACGGCATGGCCCGCAGCTCGCGGGCCGGCGCCGGCTTGGTCAAGCGGGTCTTCGCCGGTCGCGGCGAATACGAGGTCCGCCACCCGGGCGCCGGCGAACACCTCGAGGCGCCGCTCTCCAAGCAGGTCCTCGTCTTCGCCAAGGGCGACAAGGTCTTCGCCGTGTACCCGGTCTCCTCGGGCAAGTCCTCGACCCCGACCGTCACCGGCAGCTTCACCTTCATCAGGACCGAACCGGGCTACAACTCGCACGGCATGTACTACTCCTTCTACTTCTACGGCGGCTACGCGGTGCACGGCTACGAATTGGTCCCGGACTACCCCGCCAGCCACGGCTGCATCCGTACCTTCATCGCCGACCAGCCGGAGATCTACAACCGCATCCACTACGGCGAGCCGATCTTCGTCTTCTAGCGTGGCTGACCTCGACGCCGCCAAGCGGACGCTGCTCGCCGAGCTGCGCGAGCACTCGCTGGTGCTCGGCGAAGTGACGCTCTCCAGCGGCGCCGTGGCGCAGTACTACGTCGACGCGCGGCGGGCGCTGCTGCGACCGGCCGGGTTCCGCGCCGCCGGCGAGCTGATCGCCGCCGCCGCGGTGGAGGCCGGGGCGAGCGCGGTGGGCGGACCGGCGACGGCGGCGATCCCGCCTTCCTGTGCCGCTCTTGCAGTCCCGGCGGGCCAGAACCTCGTCGGCTTCTTCGTCCGCGGCGAGCGCAAGCAGCACGGCCTGCAGCGTTGGGTCGAGGGACCGGTCGCCGAGGGCGACCGGGTGCTCGTCGTCGAGGACACCGTCACCAGCGGCGGCTCGACCGTGAAGGCGATCGAGCGGATCGCCGAGCAGGGCCTCGAGGTCGCCGGCGTCATCGCCGTCGTCGACCGCCTGGCGGGCGGCGGCGACGCGATCGAAGCGGCCGCGGCCGTTCCCTACCGGGCCCTCGTCACGATCGACGAGCTGTACCCGGACCGCCCCGACCGCGGCTGACCCGACCCACTGCCCCGCGCTAACAGGTACCGCCCGGGTACCCATCGGTTAGCTCGTGCTTTGCAGGGCTTTTGCCCTGCGTACGAACAAAGCGCTTTTCTACAAAAACATTGTCCTTGACATTAAAAAGGTCACTGTTTACAGTCTCGCCAAGCTCGTCCAGGCGGGCAGGGAAGCACCACAGGGAAATCCGAGCTTGAGGGGGTCGCCCAGGGAAGCGGCCGGCAGAGGGCTCAGGGACAAGGAGAGAGCTACGTGAGAAGCCACGCGAAGGCAGCGACCGCGGGATCGAATCTGCGCCGGGTGGGGCTCCCCCGTCTGGCCTTCCTCTGCGTTCCAGCGCTGCTGCTCGCTGCTCTCTTTGCCGCGCCCGCGCAGGCTGCGCCGGAAACGATCGCCGAATTCGGCCCGAATGCAGGTCAGGTCTGGGGTCCAGCAGGAGTCGCGCTAGACCGGGCAAGCGGGGACCTCTACGTTGCCGACAACACCAACTTTCGGATCGACAAGTTCGACTCCGACGGCAACTTCCTGCTGGCCTGGGGCTTCGGCGTTGCCGACGGGACCACCCCGGAGCTGCAGACCTGCGGGCCCGAGGCGACGCCGCCGACGAGCACCTGCTTCCGCGGCATTCCGGGCGTCGGCGCGGGCGGCGTGGTCCCCGATGGCGTCGCTGTCGATCAGTCGAGCGGCGCCGTCTACGTCTCCGAAGGCGTCTCTAGATGGCGGGTCAGCAAGTTCACCTCCTCCGGTCAGTTCGTCTTCATGGTCGGCCGCAACGTCAACGAGACCAAGGTCGCCGAAGGGGGCGCCACCCAGGCGGAAAAAAACATCTGCACCGCCGCCAGCGGGGATACCTGCGGCGCCGGTGAGGCCGGCGCCGGGCCCAACGAGTTCAGTGCCGCCATCGGCGAAAGCAGCTTCCACCTCGGCAGCGTCGCCGTCGACTCGGCCGGCGTTGTCTGGGTGGGGAGCCTGGATCGCCTCAGCTCCTTCGACGCCAGCGGCGCCCCGGGAGCGGAAATCGCCCTGCCGGGTGCCGGGCTCACGCAATCCCTCGCGTTCGACTCAGCCGACAACTTCTATGTGATCAACCAGTTGTTGCCGGGGGTCCGCAAGCTCGAAGCGGGAACCGGGACGCTGCTTGAAACGCTCGACGAAGCCGGTCAGCCCCGCACTGTCACGCTCGACGAGGACGACAACATCTACGTCGGCGACACCACCAGCCCGTATCGCTTCAAGCTCTACAACCCCGCCGGCGAACAGACCGCCCAGTTCGGCGCCGGCCAGGTGATCGGAACTCCGGCGGCCGACAATGAGGGCGGAGGCAACGCCCTGGCGGTCGACAAGGACACCGGGACGCTCTATGCCGCCAGCTCGAGAACGGCCGAGTCCGAAAGCGTCGTGCAGGCCTTCCCCCTCCCCGAACCAGGACCGCTGGTCGAGGACCAGGGCTTTGAAGGCGTCGAACCGACCACCGCCACCCTGACGGCGAGGATCAACCCCGAGAACGAGCAAACCACCTACCACTTCGAGTACGGCACCACCACGGGCTACGGACAGAGCACGTCCATCGAAACGCTCGGCGCCGAAGAATTCGAAGCAGAAGACGTCGCCGTCGGGATCGAAGGGCTGATCCCCAACACGACCTACCACTTCCGCGTCATCGCCGAAAACGAATGCGAACCGGTTGCAAACCCCGGCCACATCTGCACCGCCACCGGTCCCGACCAGACCTTCACGACGCTGCCCGCGGTCCGGATCGACCCCCAGTGGGCGAGCGAC
>DATNGU010000174.1:0-5997 GCA_035605775.1 Solirubrobacterales bacterium
CAACCCGACCGCCTGCCTCGCCTCCCCGTAGTCACCGATCGCGTCGTGGCCGAAAACCTGGATCGAGCCTCCAGTCGGCTGCGCCAGCCCGGTGGTGCAGTGGATCAGCGTCGACTTGCCGGCCCCGTTCGGCCCCAGCAGCCCGAATAGCTCACCCGGCTCGATCGCCAGCGAGACGCCGCGCAGCGCCTTGACCCCGGTTGGGTAGCGCTTGACCAGGTTCTCGACATGGAGGGCACTGTCACTCATCGGCGCCCAAACCTAGACGACCGGGCAGGCCGGCATGCCGCGAGGGCGACTCGGGAGGTAAGGCTAGGCTGGCTCCTCCGACCCGACTCGACTGGAGGCAGCAATGGCCAACTCGTACACGATCAAGCAGCTCACCGAGGTCGAGGACTCAGCGCCGAAATTCGGCTACGGCGAAATTCAGCAGGCGCGCTTTGCCACCTCCGACCTCGAGGCCGAGCAGACCGGGCTCAGTCATCACCGCCTCGCCGCCGGCAACCGCCAGCCGTTCGCGCACCGGCACGAGAACGCGGAGGAGGTCTACGTCGTCCTGGCCGGCACCGGCCGGCTGAAGCTCGATGACGAGATCGTCGAGGTCGGGGTGCTGGACGCGGTCCGCGTCTCCCCGCAGGTGACCCGCTGCTTCGAAGCCGGGCCGGACGGCCTCGAGATCCTCGCCGCCGGCCCCCGCCACGAGGGAGACGGCGAAGTCATCCCCGGCTGGTGGAAGGACTGACCACCATGCAGCTGGCCAGCCAGCTTCCCTGGCGTGGCCCTGGTCCCGATCGTCCTGACCTGCCCCTCCCACCGGGGCGGATGCCGCTGCGACGCGATGGCCAGACCCGCAAGCGCTGGCGCTACGTCGGCGTATTCGGACCGGAGGTCATGCTCTGCGCAGCGCAGGCGCAGGTCGGGCCTCTCAGCCAATCGTTCTGGGTCCTCTGGGATCGACAGGAGCAGCAGCGGTACGCCCACACCAGCCTGCGGCCGGGCGGCCGCGAGGTGACGATGACGGGACCGAACATCGAGATCGAGGCCCGAGCGCTGCGGGCGAGCCTGCAGCTAGGCGAGGGCTCGGCGATCGAATCGATCTGCCCGAGCGGCAGCAGTTGGGGTTGGACCCGCAAGCGGGCGGGGGTTCCGGTCACCGGGACGATCGAGGCCGGCGGCCGGCAATGGAAGGTCAATGGGCTCGGCGTTGACGACGAATCGGCCGGCTACCACCAGCGCCACACGAGCTGGCACTGGTCGGTGGGCGTGGGCAGCGCGGCGGACGGCCGCGCCGTCGCCTGGAACCTGGTCGAGGGGATCAACGACCCCGAGCAGGGCAGCGAGCGGGCGATCTGGGTCGAGGGTGAGCCCCGCGAGCCGGCCCCGGTCGCATTTCGCGGCATGGCTGCGATCGAGTTCCCCGACGGCGGCCTGCTCGACTTCAGCGAGGAGTGCGAGCGCGCCCGCAACGAGAACTTCGTGCTCGTGCGGTCGCGTTACCGCCACCGCTTCGGCAGCTTCTCCGGCTCGCTCGACGGCCTCCCACTGGGTGAGGCCCTGGGCGTGATGGAGCAACACGACGCCGCCTGGTGAGCCCCTAGCCCGGAGAGGACCGGATTCTCACGCCGAATCGAAGCAGCCACTACGCAGCGCCGACTGCGCCGCGTTGTAACCGCTCATCCCGCTCGCCCCGGCACCGGGTGGGGTCGCGGCCGAGCAGATGAAGACGCCGGGGATGCCGGTCGCGTAGGGATCGAGCGCGACACGGGGCCTGAACATCGACTGCAGCGGGGTGTTGGCGCCGGTTACGATGTCGCCGCCGACGTAGTTGGGGTTGTAGGAGGCGAGGTCCGAGGGGGAACGGATGTGGCGAGCGAGGATCCGCTCGCGCAGGCCCGGCGCAAAGCGTTCGATCTGATCGAGCAGCGCCTCGGTCGCATCGCCGGTATAAGCGTGCGGGACGTGGGCGTAGGCCCAGACCGGATGGGTGTTGCCATGCGAGCGCGAGGGATCGGCGAGGTACTGCTGACCGACGAGGACGAACGGCCGCCCCGGCATGCGGCCGCGGTTGACCTCGCGCTCTCCAAGCGCGATCTCCTCGAAGGAGCCGATCGCGTGGACGGTCCCCGCGCGAGGCGATGCCTCATCGGCCCACGGAACGCCGCCCTCGACCGCGAGGTCGACCTTGAAGGCGCCCGGGCCGTGCCGGTAGCGACGATAGGCGCGTGCCACCCGCGGCGGCAGGCGGTCGCCGGCGATGTCGGCGACGGCGCCCGGCGCGAGGTCGAAGATGACCGCGTCCGCGGCGGGCAGCTCCGCCAGCGAGCGCACCGGCCGACCGGTCTCGATCCGGCCGCCGTGCTCGCTCAGGGCGGCAGCGAACGCGTCGGCGATCGCCCCCGAGCCGCCGCGGACAACGGGCCAGCCGTAGCAGTGGCAGGCGCAGGTCAGCGCCATGCCCGCCGCCGCGCTGAGCGGACGCGAGAAGGGGCTGAAGGAGTGGGCGGCGGTGCCGCCGAACAGCGCTCGTGCTTGCGGCGTCGGCAGGACGCGGGCCAGAATCGAAACCGGAGGCAGCGCCCGCAATCCGAATCCGGTCAGCGCGAGCGGGTGCCGCGGCAGGTGAGCCAGCGGGCGCATGATGTCCTCGGTGAGCGCCTCGAAGCGCTTCGAGGCGGGGCCGAACAGCCGCTTCCAGGCCGCCCCGGCGGAGCCGAGCTCGGCGGCGGTCTGCTCGATCGAGCGCAGCATCGTCGCCGCGCTGCCGTCGTCGAAGGGGTGACTGAGGTCGATTTCGGGCCAAGCCCACTCGAGCCCGTGCCGCTCGAGGCCGAGCGACGTAATCGCCGCCGAGCCGGGCGAGAACGGGTGCGTCGCCGAGCAGTCGTCATGGAGCAGGCCGGGCAGAGTCAGTTCGCTGCTGCGGGCACCGCCGCCGATCGTTTCGGCCGCCTCGATCACGGTTACCCCCACCCCGCGCGCCGCCAGCGTTGCGGCGCAGGCGAGGCCGTTGGGCCCAGCGCCGACGACGATCGCGTCGCTCATGCTGGGGTCGCGGTGCGACCGGTCCCGGCAGCCCCGACCAACTCGACCGGAAAAGGTTGCTCGTCGAGCCAGGGCTGGCGCTCGACCATGTCGGCGACGTCGACGAAGCCCTCCTCGACCAAGCCGCTGGCGGCGTCGAAGATTCGGTAGCGCTGGCGCTGCACGTGAGCGGGCTGGGACTCGAGCACGACGACCCGTACCTCCCCCGGCTCGAAGCGGCAGTGCTCCTGAATTGCCGCGAGCAGACGCTGGTCGTGGAAGTGGCCGTCGCCGAAGTTGTAGCCAAGTACGACGCCGGCGACGAGCTCGCCCTCGCGCACTTCGTAGCGCTCAACGTCGTCGACCGCGCGCGGCAGGAGGCCGTTGAGGGCGCGTCCGTGCGAGTGCATCGCGCGGAAGGCGAGGCCTTTGTAGAGCAGCACCTCGACCAGCTCGCGGTCGTAGAACTTGATCAGCTGCTCGGTAACGGTCGGCGCCGCCTTGACCAGCTCGCTGTCGAGCTTGCCCTCAGCGCCGCTGTCCTTGCTGAACAACCACTGGCTGGTCGCCCAGTTGCCGGCGTAGTAACGCATCGCGGGTAGGAACGAGACCAGGTCGGGGCGGAAGTTCCCGAGCACCGGCAGGCCGACGCAGGTGACGGCGAGGATCGCAATCAGCAGCGGGTCGTCGAGGGTCGAGAACGAGGTCGCGCCGTAGTGCCCGAAGAGGAAGAGCAGGCCGAAGATCATGAAGATGTTCCACTCCAGCGGCACCGCCAGCGGGAAGGTCGAGAGGATGTGGAGGTGGAAGATCACCATCCCGGCGACGGCGATGGTGCCGATGACCCCACCCTGGGATACGAGCAGGATCAACGGCAGGGTGAACTCGATCACGGTGCCCAGGTGGGCGGAAAGCGCGCCGACCGACGAGGGCCGCAAGTCCTCCGGGTGGTCACGGTAGAGACGCCGCTTCGCCGCCCGCCAGCGGTTCCACGGCGTGTTGCTGATCATCACCGTGACGACGAAGGGAAAGTGACGGTTCAGCTTCGAGGAGGCCGCCCCCCACCAGATGCAGACGAAGACGAGCTGGGCGGCGACGATCATGTTGGTGAGCGGGAAGAGGAAGATGATCGCCAAGTTGCCGTAGATCTCGGCGCGGGCGGCGAGGAACGGCACCTTGTCGCGCAGGCCCAGCAAGCCGAGGAGAGCCAGCAGGACGCCGACCGCAAGCGGGTCGAGGCGGCCGGCGGCAAACCCGGTGGCCGCGGCGCCGTCGGAGAGCAAGAGGTTGAGCGCCGCGACGATCAACCCCGCGTAGAGAGCCACGTCCAGCAACGTCCGCCGCGTGCCGCGGGTGAGCGGCACCCGCTCGGGCCACGGCGGCAAACGGGTGGTTCCGGGCCGCAGCCAGTAGAGGAAGCCGCCGACCATCGGCGAGAAGCGCAACGTCAGCGGCAAGGAGCCGGCGCCGAGGCCGAGCACCTCCCACAACATCGTCCAGATCACCGCCTTCTGGAAGACGATCGGTTCGGTCCACCACTCGCCGAGGTCCTCAAGCCCGCCCAGCCCTTGCGTGGTCGCCGAGATCAAGAGCAGCCCGCCGCCCGCGTAGAGGACGAGCTTGACGACGTAGAGCAGGTAGACGAAGTAGGGCGTCCCGAACCCGTTCAGCGCCCAGTCCTGCGCCAGCACCTTGATCCGCTGCAGGTGAGGGAGACGACGCCACTCCTCGTACTCCATCGGAGGCGGGGTGGCGTTGAAAAAGCCCATTACCCGCCGAATCTACCGCCGCTGGCGACTTTTCCCGTCCCCCAGCAAGGGAAAAGTCGCCAGCGCTGCTTAGAGTTGAGTCGTGGAACGTCCCCTGCTCGCCGTCGACACGCCCTCGCTGCTCTTCCGCGCCTTCTACGCGCTGCCCGACTCGATCAAGGGACCCGACGGTAGGCCGGTCAACGCGCTGCTCGGTACGGCTAACCTGATCCTGGCCGAGGTCGAAGCACACGATCCGCGCGCTGTCGTCCTCTGCTTCGGGCCAGACGCAGCGTCGTACCGCACCGAGCTGTACCCGGCCTACCACGCCGAGCGCGAGGCGGCGATGCCCGACGACCTCTCGCCCCAGTTCGCCGCCAGCCGCGAGTTCTTCGAGGCCTTCGGCTGGACGATCGCCACCAGCGACTCGCTCGAGGCCGACGACCTGCTCGGCACCTACGCGCGCCACGAGGCTGAAGCGGGTGGCCACGCTTTGCTGATGACCGGCGACCGCGACATGTATCAGTGCGCGGCCGAGCAAGTGACGGTCCTCTACGTCCGCACCGGCGGCGGCAAAGGCGCCGAAGAGGTGGGCCCGGCCGAGGTGCGCGAGCGCTACGGGATCGACCCCGAGCAAGTGCCGGACTTCATCGCTCTGCGCGGCGACCCCTCCGACGGTCTCCCCGGCGCCAAGGGCGTCGGCCCGAAGACCGCGGCCGAGCTGCTGCGCCGCCACGGCTCACTGGAGGAGGTCCTCGACAACGCGATCCGCGAGCCGCGTCCCAAACTTCGCGGCGCCCTGCTCGACGCCCGCGAAGACCTGCTCGCCTTCAAGGACATCGCCACCCTCCGCGACGCCGGGGTCAAGCGTCCGGCCGATCGACCCACCGACTGGATCGGCGCGGCGAAAGCCGCCCACGAGCGCGGCATGAACCGCCTCGCCGAGCGGCTGCTCGCCGTCGCCAACGAGTCCTGATCCAACCCCTAGCCGGCCTCGACCACTTCGACGGTGCCGTGCATGTCGGGGTGAATCGAACAGATGTAAGCGTAGGTACCGGGCTGCTTGAAGCTCTCGGACTTGAGTTTGCCTTCCTCAAGCGTGCCGGTGTCGAAGCTGCCGTCGTCGGCGGTCGCCGTGTGGGGCGCCGAGTCCTCGTTGATCCAGATCACCTTGCCCCCTTCCTCGACCGTCACCGGGTCGGGGTCATAGGCGAAATCGACGATCTCG
>DATNGU010000175.1:0-5275 GCA_035605775.1 Solirubrobacterales bacterium
CCACCTCGGCGACCGCGGCTCTGGCGGCTTCACCGCGGGCCGTCGTCTATTCCAAATCGACGACGGTCGGCGGGGAGACCAAAGGCGGCCTGTTCGCTGTAAAGGCCGGACATCTGAACCAGCTGACCGAAGATCCCACCGACACCGAACCGGCCTTCTCGGCTGACGGCAGGACGGTTGCCTTCGTCCGTGGCGGTGACGTCTACTCGATTCGCCCGGATGGCTCCGGCCTGCGGCATCTGAGTAGCGGGACGTCCCTCGACTCCGCGCCGATCGTCTCTCCGGACGGCAAGCGGGTCGTTTTCGAGCGGCGTGCTGGGGAAGGCGCCACCGCCGATCTCTACGCGGTCCGGGTGCTGGGCGGGGGTTTGCACGCCCTGACCAGCGGTCCAGACGACGACCATCAGGCCGACTTCTCGCCCGACGGCCGGGCGATCGTCTTCGTTCGCGACAGTGGCGGTCCCACGACCGAGGAGGACCTCTACTCGATGCTCCAGTCGGGGAGCCGTCTCACCCGTCTGACCGAAACCGGCGTCGACGAGTTCAAGCCGCGTTACTTCACCGGCGGCATCGTCTTCAGCCGCGGTGAGAGCACCGCGGGCCCTGCCGCCTACGCGGACGTCTACACGATGCGTCGCAACGGCAGCAAAGTGAAGGCGCTCGTCGCCGGCGTCGGCTCCGCCTATGTCGAAGACGTCTCGCCGAGCGGCCGGACCCTGCTGTTCCGCCGCGACCAGGGTCTCTGGTCGAAGCAGATCGGCCCGGGCCGGGCGCGCAAGCTCGCCCAGCTCCCCGACGGCTCGGAGACCAACGGCGTCTTCTCCTCGGATGGGCGCAAAGTCGCTGCCTTCGTCGCGGTCGAAGACCAGCAGTCGTTGGTCGCGATCGACGTTTCCAGCCGACGCCAAACCCAGCTCGCGGAAGGCTTCGAGGCCTCCGAAAAAGACGGCACCGTGATCGGTCCGGTGATCGCATGGCAGCCGGTGCCCCCTAAGGGCAACTGACCGCGGCGCCGACAGGACGTGCCGGTGCTCAGGGGTCCATCTAACCCCTCCACCGGCACGTCCGCCAGTGGCGGCGGTATAACCGCCGCGTGGGAACTGCTGACAACCCGGCTATCGGCTCGACCCTCGCCGGCTACCGGCTCGACGGACTGATCGCGCGCGGCGGGATGGGGGTCGTCTACCGGGCGACTCACCTGGCCCTCGACCGGCCGGTCGCGCTCAAGGTGATCGCCCGCCACCTCGCCGACAACGAGGGCTTTCGCGACCGCTTCCTGCGTGAGTCGCGGCTCGCAGCCCGCCTCGACCACCCCGCCGTCGTACCGGTCTTCGACGCCCGCGAGGAGGAAGGCGAGCTGATCGTCGCGATGCGGTTGATCGAGGGCGGCGACCTGAAGAAACGGATCGACGCGACCGGACCGTTGCCGCCGGCGGAAGCGGTCGAGTTGCTTGGCCAGATCGCCTCCGCCCTCGATGCCGCCCACGCGGCCGGCATCGTCCATCGCGACGTCAAGCCCCACAACATCCTGCTCGAGGGTAACCGCGCTTACCTCACCGATTTCGGCCTCGCCAAGGCGCTCGGCGACAGCGGCGTCCTCAGCGGCACCTCGGTGGTGGGCACGGCCGAATACATGTCACCCGAGCAGTGGCGAGGGGAGATGGTCGGGCCGGCAGCAGATATCTACTCGCTCGGCTGCGTCCTCTACGAGGCCTTGACCGGAGTCGTCCCCTATGCCCGTGGGGCGGCTGAGGTCGAGCCCACGATGCCGAAAGGTTTCGACGCGGTGATCGAACGGGCCGTCGCCAAGGATCCCGCCGAGCGCTACGCGACCGCGGGAGAGTTGATCGAAGCCGCCGGCGAGCGGCAGGGCGCGACGCCCGCGGCGACCCGGGTGCTCACCGAGGCGCCTGGGGGACCGACCGTGCCGCTGGGCATCGCGGCAAGGGACCGATCGGCATGGCGCCGGCGACTCGGCCCAAGGGCGAAGCAATGGATCGGGGCTTCGATCGCCGTCGCCGTCGGAGCGGCCTCACTTGGGTTTCTGCTGTTGGGCGGGGACAGTCCCTCGGTTTCGGCCCCGATAGACGTCGGCGGGCCACCGCTGCGGCTTGCCGTCGGCGACGGGTCCGTCTGGGCCACGAGTGCCGCTGACGGCACCCTTTCGCGGATCGACCCGGGGACCCAGGAAGTGCGTGGCAAGCCGCTTCGCCTCGACAGAGGAGTCTCCGGGGTGACCGTCGCCGCGGGGTCGGTCTGGGTCTCGAGCCCGAGCCACGGCGAGATCCTTCGTGTGGATCCGGCCGACGGTCGGGTGATCGAAAGGATCGAGGTCGATGGTCGCCCGGGGGCGATCGTTGCCGGCGGCGGGCGGGTCTGGGTCGCCGACGACGCCGGGGCCGGGGTCACGGCGATCAGCGCCTCCGGGGGACGGATCTTCAAGCGCGGCATCCCGCCGCAAGTGGCACCGCTGCGGCTCGCGGTCGGCGCCGGCGCAGTCTGGGTTAGCAGCGCATCGACCGGCACCGTCCGTCGCATAGACCTCGGCACCGCGATCCCGGGTGCGCCGATCCCGGCCGGCCGCGGGCCGGCCGGGGTCACCGTCGGGGGTGGTTTGGTCTGGGTCGCCAACAGCCGCTCCGACCGTGTCACCAGAGTCGATCCGGCGACGCACACCCTGTTTGGAGAGCCGATCGCGGTCGGCGAACGACCTGGCGGAATCGACGCCGGCACGCAGACCGTCTGGGTGGCGAACTCGGCCGAAGGCGCGGTCACTCGGATCGATATCGAGAGCGGTGAGACGGTTGGCGACCCGATATCCGTCGGCCCCGATCCCGGCGCGATTGCGATCGGAGAGGAAGCCGTCTGGATCGCCAACAACGGTGACGGAACGGTCACCCGCATAGAGCCTTGACTCAGTAGGGTCGAATCCATCGACCAGCTCTGCATCAACACGATCCGCACGCTGTCGATCGACGCGATCCAGAAGGCGAATTCGGGCCACCCCGGGACGCCGATGGCGATGGCGCCAGTCGCCTACACGCTCTGGCAGCGTTTCCTCCGCTTCGACCCCGCCAACCCGATTTGGCCCAACCGCGATCGCTTCGTCCTCTCTGCCGGCCACGCTTCGATGCTGCTCTACGCGCTGCTCTACCTGGCCGAGGTGCAAGCGGTCGAACCCGACTACGAGGTCGTCGGCCGGCCCGCCGTCAGCCTCGACGACATAAAGCGCTTCCGCCAGCTCGACTCGCGCGCCCCTGGCCACCCCGAGTACCGCTGGACCTCCGGGGTCGAGACGACCACCGGACCGCTGGGACAGGGGATCGCGACCTCGGTCGGGATGGCGATCGCCTCCAAGTGGCAGGGGGCCCGCTATGGCGCCGAGCTCTTCGACTTCGACGTCTACGCGATCGCCGGCGACGGCTGCCTGATGGAGGGGGTCTCCAACGAAGCGGCCTCGATCGCCGGCCACCTGAAGCTCGACAACCTCTGCTGGATCTACGACAACAACCACATCACGATCGACGGCAAGACGCGGATCGCCTACGAGGACGATGCCGCGGCCCGCTTCATGGGCTACGGCTGGAACGTCATCCGGGTCGGCGACGCCAACGACGTCGAGCTGCTCACCCGCGCCTTCGAGGAGTTCAAGGGCGAGGAGGGGCGACCGACGCTGATCATCGTCGACAGCCACATCGGCTGGGGCTCGCCGCACAAGCAGGACACCCCAGCCGCTCACGGTGAGCCGCTCGGCGAGGAGGAGGCGCGCGAGACCAAGCGCGCCTACGATTGGCCCGAGGACGTCCAGTTCCTCGTCCCCGACGGCGTCAAGGAGCACTTCGCCAGCGGCGTCGGCGCGCGTGGCGCGGAGCTGCGCGCCGAGTGGGAAGCGACGCTGAGCGAGTACGCCGCCAGCAGCCCCGACCTCGCCGCCGAGATCGAGGCGACGCAGAAGCGCGCCTTGCCCGAGGGTTGGGACGCCGGCATCCCCAGCTTCGAGCCCGACGAAAAGGGGCTCGCCACGCGTAAGGCCTCCAGCCAGGTCGAGAACGCGATCGCGACGAAAGTCCCCTGGCTACTGGCCGGCTCCGCCGACCTCACCGACTCGACCTCAGTCCGCCTCGAAGTCGACGGCGCGGTCGACTTCGAGCCCGGCACCTACGCCGGGCGCCAGTTCCACTACGGCATCCGCGAGCACGAGTCGGCGGCGATCTCGAACGGGCTCTCGCTCTCCAAGCTGCGGCCGCTGTGGTCGACCTACCTCACCTTCTCCGACTACGCCCGCCCCGCGATCCGCCTCTCGGCGCTGATGGAGTTGCCGGTGATTCACGTCTTCACCCACGACTCGATTGGGCTCGGCGAGGACGGCCCGACCCACCAACCGGTCGAGCAGCTCGCCTCGCTGCGGGCTATCCCCGGGCTCGACGTGATCCGCCCCGCTGACGCCAACGAGGTCGCCGAGGCTTGGCGGGTGGCGATCGATCGCACCCACCAACCGGTCGCCTTGGTCCTGACCCGTCAGAACGTGCCAATCTTCGATCGCACCAGGTACGCCGCGGCCGAGGGGTTGCGGCGCGGCGGTTATGTCCTCGCCGATACCGACGGCGGCGAGCCGGAGGTGATCCTGATCGCCACCGGCAGCGAGGTGGCCCTTGCCGTGGGCGCGCACGAGGAGCTCAGCGGCGAAGGTATCCGCTCGCGGGTCGTCAGCCTGCCCTGCTGGGAGCTGTTCGACCGCCAGGACGATGCCTATCGCGACGAGGTGCTGCCGCCAAGTGTCACCGCTCGCGTCTCGGTCGAGGAGGCTTCGACGCTCGGCTGGGACCACTACGTGGGTTCCGGCGGCGTCAAGATAGGTATGCACACGTTTGGTACCTCGGCCCCGCTGAGGGACGTTCAAGACAAGTTCGGCTTCACCCCTGACCGGGTGGCCGAAGCCGCAAAGGAGCTGCTCACATGAAGGCCACCGCGAAACTTCACGAGCTGGGCCAGAGCCTCTGGCTCGACAACATCACCCGCACGATGCTGGGCGACGGCACCCTCGCCGGCTACATCGAGGAGCTATCTGTCACCGGCCTCACCTCCAACCCGACGATCTTCGACAAGGCGATCTCGGGCGGCGACGCTTACGACCAGCAGATCGCCGAGCTCAGCACGAGCACGGTCCCCGAGGAGGGCATCGGCGCCACTCCCACCGAGCGAATCTTCTTCGAGCTGGCCCTCGCCGACCTGCGCGACGCCACCAATCTCTTCGCTGCAATCCACGAGCGCACCG
>DATNGU010000176.1:0-4600 GCA_035605775.1 Solirubrobacterales bacterium
CGATCGGGCTCTTCGCCGTCACCGCCGCCGGGGTGGCGGCGCCGTGGATGGTCTACCTCGCGGTCTTCGCCTTCGGCTCGCTGAACGCGATCGACAACCCGACCCGGCAGAGCTTCGTCTACGAGATGGTCGGGCCCGACCGGGTGGTCAACGCGGTCAGCCTCAACAGCGTCGTCGTCCAGGCGGCGCGGATCGTCGGCCCGGCCCTGGCCGGGGTCCTGATCGCGACCGTCGGCGTCGTCCCCTGCTTCGCGCTCAACGCGCTCACCTTCGTCGCGATGATCGTCGCGCTCTGGCGGATGGATCCCGCCGAGTTGGAGGCGCCGCCGCCCGCCGTCCGCGAGCGGGGCGCGGTACGGGCCGGCCTGCGCTACGTGCGTCGCACGCCGGCGCTGGTCGTGCCGCTCGCGCTGATGGCGCTGGTCGGCACCTTCGGCCTCAACTTCCAGGTGATCCTGCCGCTGCTCGCCCGCTTCAGTTTCGACGGCGGCGCCTCCACGTACGCCGCGCTGGTCGCCGCGATGGGTGTCGGCTCGGTGATCGGCGCCCTGCTCACCGGTGCCCACGGTCGGACCGACGCCCGCCTGATCGCCGGCTCCGCGCTCGCCTTCGGCCTGCTCGCGCTCTTGGCGGCGCTGATGCCCAGCATCGCACTCGAGCTGCCCGTCCTGGCCCTGCTCGGTGCCGCCGCCGTCACTTTCGCCGCGGCGATCAACTCCTCCCTTCAGCTCGCCGTCGAGCCGCAGATGCGCGGCCGCGTGATGGCGCTTTACTCGATCGTCTTCCTCGGCTCGACCCCGATCGGGGGCCCGCTTGCCGGCTGGCTGGCTGAGGCCTACGACCCCCGCGTCGCGCTCCTCCTGGCGGCGGTTGCCGGGCTCTCTGCGGCCTGGGCCGCCCGCGCCTCCCTTGCCCGAATCGAGAGCCGGGCAAGGGAGGAGGCGGTGGTGACTGTGACGCCGTAGCGCCGCAGCCGTTGGGTCACTAGCCGGTGTAGCCGGCCGATTCGAGGTATTCGGCGGCGACTTTGGCGGCCGGTTCTTTTTCGAGTTCGACCCGGGCGCCGAGCTCCTGCATCACTTTCAGCGTCAGGCCTTCCTGCACCTGGACGATCGTCTTTTCGTAATCCGGCCCGGCTTCTTCGACGACCTCCGGGGTCGTCACCCAGATCACGTTGCCGGCCGGGAAGACTTCCTTGTCGTCTTCGAGGATCACGTATTTGTCAGCCTGCGCCGACAGCTGCGGGTCGGTGGTGAAGAGGATCGAGAGGTCGGCCTGGCCCTTGTCGAGCACGGTGTAACGGAGGCCGATGTCGACCGGGACGAATTTCTTGAATTTGAGCCCGTACAGTTCTTCGAGCCCGGCCAGGCAGTCGATCCGCTGGCGGCACTCGGGTGAGCCGTAGAGGGTCATTTCTTCCGACTGGCCTTCGAGATCAGAGACCGTTTTCAGGTCGCGTTCTTCCGCCGTTTTTTTCAACGTCCCAACCGCATTGGCGCTGGCGAACGGGGTCGGCGGGAAGGCGGTGAGGTCTTCTTTTTCGAAGTCCGCTTTCGCCTCTTCGTAGGCTTCGGTCGCATCAGCGGGGACTTCCTCCGGTTCGGCTTCGAAGAAGGAGGTAAGCGCGGTGCTGACGTACTCCGGGTAGCCGGAGATCTGACCTGCTTTCACGTTTTTGAGGGCCACCGTTTCGGAGCCGAGGTTCAGGTCTTTCTTCACTTTGTACCCGGCGGCTTCGAGCGCCTGCGCGTAGACCTCGCCGAGCACGATCTGTTCGGTGAAGTTCTTCGAGCCGACGGTGAGGGTGACTTTGCCGTTGTCGGGGTTGGAGACGATCGCACCGCCGCCGCCCCCTTCGTCGTTGCCGGTGGTGTCGTCGTCGTCGGAGCCGCACGCGGCGACACCGAGGCTGAGGAAGAGCGCGAGCAGCACCGCGATAGCGGCGCGCGCCCGCTTGGACGTGGTTCTCACTGGTGGTTCCTCTCTTGTCGATTGACTGCGGTCAACTCGGTAAGGGTCAGGCGGGCTTCAACTTCAAGCCTCTCGAAGTGAGCAGACGTTGCAGTCCGGCGAGCGCGAGCTCGAGCGTCAGGGCGAGCAGGGCGACGAGGATCGCCCCGGCCAGAACGCCATTCTCGCCGTAGACGTTTTCGTTGATGATGAAATCGCCGAGCGTGAGCACACCGGCAAGGGGGGCGATCGTCGCCGTCGCGACGATGTTGATCGTCGCCGTGCGGACACCGGTCATCAAGGTGGGCACGGCCAGCGGCAGCTCGACCTTGCGCAAGATCTCGAACTCGCTCATGCCAATGCCGCGCGCGGCATCGACGCTGCTGCGGTCGACCTGGCGGATGCCGACGAAGGCATTGGTGAGGATCGGCGGAATGCCGAGGACCGCCAGGGCGATGGTCACGTTGAGCAGACCGACGCCGATCGCCGCCGCCATGAAGGCGATCAGGGCCAGCTCGGGGATCGCCCGTCCGGCGTTGCCGATGCCGATCGCGAGCAGTTCGCCGGTGCCGCGGTGTCCGAGATAGAGGCCGACCGGCAGTGCAACGAGCAGCGACAGCGCTAGAGCCAGCAACGTCACTTCGAGCTGAGTCAGGGTCAGTTCGATTACCTGGTCGATTCCGCCGACAGTCCTGCCGCCGGTCACGTTTGAGCTCTGCGGGGTGATGATGAATTCGAACGCACCCTGGATAGAGGCGAAGAGGGGTTGGGGGAGCGCGCTCATGCCATAACCGTCCGTCTCCAGGGGGTAGCCAAGCGCTGGATCGCGAAGAGGATCGCGTCGAAGGCGACGGCGATCAGGATCGCGAGGCCGCCGGCAATGATGATGTTGGTCTTGAAATTGATGAACTCGTATATGGGGTCGCCAAGCCCACCGGCGCCGGCGAAGACCGCCAGCGTCGCCAGCGCCACAGTGCTCACCGTCGCGATCCGCAGACCGGCGACGATCTCGGGCGTCGCCAGCGGCAGCTCGACCCGCCAAAGGATCTGGCCGTCGGTCAGGCCCATGCCTCGGGCGGCGTCTTTAACGGACGTCGGCACGTTGGCGAGGCCGACGATGGTGTTGCGGTAGATGATCTGCAGGGTGTAAGCGCTGAGGGCGATGATCGCCGTGTCGCGTCCACGGCCGGTAAATGGCAATAGCAAGAAGAAGAAGGCGACGCTGGGGATCGTGTAGAGGACGCCGGTGCCGAGCAGGAATGGTGGCCTCAGCCAGCGGTGGCGGTGCGCGAGTAGCGCCAATGCAAAAGCCACCGCGAAGCCAAGAACGACTGAGATCGCGACCAGTTCGACATGCTGGACAGCTGGCGAGACGTACTCGCCAATGTTGTCCTTCGCCCAGCCGAAGCAGAAGAGGGCATCGCCTGATTGGCACGGCAGCGTGTCCGAGGTGCGTTCTTTGAAGAAGCCTTCGCCGACTTCGCCCACGGCAGCCAGCGGCAGTGCGAGCACGCTAGTCATGCGGACGCTCCACGGCGCCGTGCTCCTCGACCTTTGCGTCAGGCGAGGAGAGGAACTCGGAGATGATCTCGACCGAGAGCACGCCGTCGATCCGCCCTTCGCGATCGGCGACCGCTGCATACTGCGCCTCTCCCTGGAGCAGGTCGGCGAGCGCGTCGCGCATCACGTCGTCGCGATCGAGCAACGGACCCAGCGGCGAGTCGGGCTGGGCGGGCACGGTCTCGGCGGCGAGGTCGCGCTCGGAGAGCCAGCCCAACGGTCGTCGCTCGGAGTCGACCAGTAGGGGGTAGGGGACCTCGGCGCTTTGCAGCTTGGCCCGCACCTCGCTGGTCGCTTGGCCGACATAGGCGAGCGGCGCCTCCCAGAGGTCGATGTCGGCGACGCGCATCAGCGCCAATCGCTTCAGCGCCCGATCGGCGCCGACGAAGTCCTCGACGAACTCATCGGCGGGTGCCATCAGCAGCTCGGCCGGCGTCGCATACTGCGCGACCTGGCCGCCCTTGCGCATTACCGCGATCCGGTCGCCCATCTTGATCGCCTCGTCGATGTCGTGGGTGACGAAGAGGACGGTCTTGCGGATCTCCGCCTGCAGCCTGAGGAACTCGTTCTGCAAGCGCTCGCGGTTGATCGGGTCGATCGCGCCGAAGGGCTCGTCCATCAACATCACCAGGGGGTCGGCGGCGAGCGCCCGCGCTACGCCGACGCGCTGCTGCTGGCCGCCTGAGAGCTGCGCCGGGTAGCGATCGCCGAGCTCTGGGTCGAGGCCGATCAGCTCGAGCAGTTCGGCTGAGCGCGCGCGGGTCCGATCCTTCTTCCAGCCCAGCAGTTGTGGCACGGCGCCGATGTTCTGGGTGATCGTGCGGTGGGGGAAGAGGCCAATCTGCTGGATCACGTAGCCGATCTCACGCCGCAGCCGCGCCGGGTCCCGATCGCGCACCGACTCGCCGCCGATCAGCACGTCGCCCTCGGTCAGCTCGACCGTGCGGTTGACCAGCCGCATCGCGGTCGTCTTGCCGCAGCCCGACGGCCCGACCAGGACGCAGACCTCGCCGGCCGGCACCTCGAGGTTGAGGTGGTCGACGGCAGTCTCGGCGCTGTCGCCGTAGCGCTTAGTCGCGTCCTCGTAGCG
>DATNGU010000177.1:0-2060 GCA_035605775.1 Solirubrobacterales bacterium
CCCGGGACGTGGTGTAAGAGGAGAGCGCTCACGTCGTCGGTGAGGACGTCGGCGGCTCAGGCCGGCTGGAGCTGGGCCACCTCCTCCTTGATCTCCTTGTTTGGGTGATCGTCTGGTCCGGCGAGGACGAGAGAGATCGACTCCGCTGACAGATAGCCGCGGCCGACGAGCCACTCATCGTTCTGCTCGATGCAGAGCATTCCGGCGAGGCGGACCAGGCTCTGGTCGTCGGGGAAGATTCCAACGACGTCGGTGCGCCGGCCGACCTCGCGGTTGAAGCGTTCGAGTGGATTGGTGGAGCGCAGCTTGCGCCAGTGACTCGGCGGGAACGCGTAGAAGGCGAGGATGTCGGGCTCGGCGTCTTCGAGCATCGTGGCGACCTTGGCGATCCTGCCCTCGAGGTGCGCGACCGCCTCTGAGAGCCGGTCGCGCGCTTGGGCGAGCGAGTCGGCAGCGAAGACCGGGCGGATCAGCGCCCCGAGCAGCCCGTGCTGGTCCTTGCGGGCGTGGCCGAGGCAGTCGCGCAGGAAGTGCACGGTGCAGCGCTGCCAGCTGCAGCCGAGCACCTTCGCGATCGCGGCCTTTAGCCCGGCATGCGCGTCGGAGATTGCGAGCTGCACGCCGACCAGGCCGCGCCTGATCAGGCCACGCAGGAAGGTGGTCCAGAACGCCTCGGTCTCGGCCTCGCCGACGTCGATCGAGAGGATCTCGCGGCGGCCGGTCTCATGGACACCATGCGCGATCACGAGCGCCTTGTTGACGACGCGCCCGCCGTCGCGCACCTTCTCGACCTTGGCGTCGAGGAAGAGGTATGGGTAGCGGCCCTCCAGCGGCCGGGTCCGGAACGCGTCAACGTGCTCGTCCAGCGCCGCACAGACGCGACTGACCTCGCTCCTGGAAATGCGCAGCCCGAGGCTCTCGACCAGCTGGTCGACGCGTCGTGTCGAGACGCCGCACACATACGCCTGCTGGACCACCGCCAGCAACGCCTGCTCCGAGCGCCGGCGCGGCTCCAGAAACGACGGGAAATAGCTCCCCTGCCGGATCTTCGGGATCTGCAGCTCGACTTCGCCCGCCCGGGTGTCCCAGCGCCGGGGCCGATAGCCGTTGCGATGCGTTGCCCGGTCCGCGGGTCTGCGCTCGCCGCGCTCAGCGCCGATCAGCTCGGAGACCTCGAGCTCCATCATCTCCGCCGCGACGGCCTTGACCGCCTCGCGGATCACGTCGGCGTGCTCATCGAGCAACACCTTCCTGACGACCTCCTCGATCGTCATCCTGTCGGCACCGGCCACGCGGCGCCTCCTTTCGTCAGAGCCGTGGAAAGCCCGACGATCTTCAGCGCCGCGTCGGCCGGAACCACGTTCCGTCCGACGTCGACCTACACCACGCTACGGGACGTGACCGCGTCGCCCCTGCCGAGCCACCCGATGGCAGGAAAGGCCGTGCTGGAAGGCAGCGACACCGCGCAGCGATGCGCAGCGAACCGACTTTGACAGGCGCCCCTACGTGGGCGAACCCAAGAAAGGCTGACATGCACAAGCAGCAACCAATGAAGGCACCGCTCGTAGCGGCGCTCCGGCTCGTCGTGCTTTGCCGGCCAGCCAGGTCGCAGGGTTTCGGCAGCAAAACGAGCCTGGCACACGGACGAGGATCCATATGTGCGGAGTAATCGGATATGTGGGTCGGCGCGCAGCCAGGGAACGGCTCCTGCGCGGTCTGGAGCGGCTGGAGTACCGCGGGTATGACTCGGCCGGGATCTGCCTGATCGGGTGTGAGGGCCTGGACTCGGTCAAGGCGGTCGGCAAGCTCGAGAACCTCAAGCTCAAGACCGGCGGCGTCGCGTCGGGCTCCACGGTGGGCATCGGCCACACCCGCTGGGCGACGCACGGCCGGGTGACCGAAGAGAACGCCCACCCGCTCACGGCGGGCGACCACCAGGACGTCGCGATCGTGCTCAACGGCATCATCGAGAACCATGCCGCGCTCAAGCAGGCCCTGATCGCCGAGGGCGAGCGCTTCTGCTCGGAGACGGACGCCGAGGTGGTCGCTCACCTGGTCAG
>DATNGU010000178.1:0-2852 GCA_035605775.1 Solirubrobacterales bacterium
CGCCACTCATAACCGCCGATCGAACCATCCGGGACAACCTTCCGCTGGCGATCTGGGGTTGAGATCGGGCGCCCCCGACGCCGCGCCGCTACCTCAGCCTGACCGCCCGCCCCGCCTGCCCTCCGGGAATCGCGACGACCAGCTGGGTCCAGGGCTGGGCGCCGTCGCGGGTCAGCAAGCGACCGCTGCTGCCGAGGCCGACGCGGAAGGTGTGGGACATGCCGCCGGTGAGGCGGAAGCCGCGCCGCACGATCGCCCTCCTCACCACCCTCGTCTTGACCACGGGCCTGCCCCTGCGCCGAACGACGAAGCGCTGCTTGACCCGAGCGCGGACCAGGATCTGGCCTGGACACTGGGTGCCGGCGGGCCACTCGCAGCGGAGCCGTAGGTGGATCGCGTTGCCGGCCACGTTCGTCCGCAGCAGCGAGAGCGGCAGCGGCACGCCGACCGCCCTGCAGCCGAGCAGCTGGTCGGAGCCGGGACCGATGTTGAGTGCGTAGACGCAGAGCCGCTGCCGGCCGCTGCCGACGACCGGGAAGCTGGCGTCGAAGCCGTGGGCGGCACCCGCCTTGGGGTACAGGAGCGGGAGGTCGGCGCGCTGCTGGGCGGCGACCGGTCCCAGCTCGTAGCGGGTCGCGCCGCCTTCGCTGGGCTTGCCGCCGAGGTAGGCGCGGATCGAGACCGGCTTGCCCGGCGAGTTGGGGTCGAAGGCCCAGCCGCTGACCTGCACCTGGCCGGGGGCGGGTGAGGTGACGGTGTCGAAGCTGCCCCTGGGATTTTCGCCGGAGACCCCCGTCCCAGCGGTCGCCCCTTCGACGTAGTTGTTGTCGATGTTGATCGTCACCCCGCCGTAGGTCTCGTCATGGCCGCCGCGGTACTGATGGATGCGCTGGTGTTCGCTCCAGGCGCTGGCGGGGACGTAAGGGTCGCTGGTGCTCTGCTGGCCGTTCCAGTTGGCGATCCAGAGATCGTCCGGTTGCTGGTAGCTGCTGCCGAGCTGATCGACGAGGTCGGAGATTCCCGATGCGCTGCTGCTGTAGACGCCGGAGTCGTAGCCGAGCGCGTGCAGCCGCGTCGTCCAAGCCGCGAGAAAGGTCAGCGTCGCGCTGCTGGCGCTGGAAGTGGGCGTGTAGCTCTCCATGTCGAAGTAGATCGGGCTTCCTTCCCCGATCCCGACGAGACGAGCCTGGTTGACGGCGTCGTTTGCCGCTTCGGTCCCCTGGGAGGAGGCGGCGACCGCGCTCAGCTCAGCGCAGGAGCTGCAGCTCGAGGTCGGCGCCTGCAGGCCGACGTAGGTTGGAATCAGGCTCCAGCCGGCCGCCACCTGTTCTTCAACCCAGCTCGCGGTCAAGTTCGGCTGTGAGCAGCCGCGGTTGGCGCCACCGATGTAGACGCCGATCGCCCGGTAGGGCGAGGACTCCCAGGCGGACATGGACCGGCGCGAGGGCGCCGTGCAGGCGTCGAAACCGAGACCGGTGAATTCGGAGGCCGCCGAAACGTGGGCGGGCGCAACGCGGCTGGCCCGCGCCTTCGTGCGGGCTGCCCGCATCCCAGCGCCGGGGTCGACGAGGATCGCCCGGCGCCGGCCGATGGCGCTTGCCGGGCAACGCTGGTGGGCACCGGGTCGGCCCAGGTACACGGCCTTGCGGTCGAGCCGCACGCACATCCGCGGGTGATCGGCGAGGCGGAAGACAGGCCAGCCCGCGGGCACGGCAACCCGCTCCCCCTGGAAGGGGACCGTCTTCGCGCCGGCGCTAGCTGGCAGGGCAGCGGCCAGCGCCAGCAGGCATAGAGCAGCACGGCGCATCTCCCCCCCAACAATTCCATCCCAGCAACGTTTCGGCGCAACGGCGCCTCTAACGCAAAATTAGAGTCACCGGCGAAATGAGCGTGGATCCGGGGAGGTCGATGACCAAGCGGGACGGACACGAGACGACTCCCGCGTAGCAGCGCTACGCGGGACGTCGGGGAGGGACCGTATCCGCGCAGCGTCACTCGGCCTCATCCGGGCCGCGGTCATTTCGCCGGGGGCTCTAACAAAAGCTCGCGCCAGGGGCCCTCGCCGGCCATCGGCTGGGTGCGGCCCTCCAGCCAGTCGGCTTGGAGGTCGTCGTAGTGCGGGCTGGCGGGGTGGCCGGACTGGCCGGTGAACATCTGCCAACGCGACCGGCCCGGGGCCGTTGGATCCCCGACCATGCGCCAGCTCGGCGCCCAGACGGCTTTGTACGGATCGTTGGGGTCGTAGGCGATCTGGCTCACGGTCTCCTGGGCACCGCCCGCGCGCAGGCTGCGGTTGAGCAGCTTTCGCAGCAGGGGATTGGCCTCGCCGAGCGGGTGCGGGAACTCCATCTCGTGCACGTGGCCCCAGCGCCAGCCCTCGGGGTCGGGGCCGAAGCGCTCGCCCAGGTCGTCAAGCGCCCCTGACAGCGCTTCCAGCACGAGCTCGTCCCAGGGGCGGCCGATCAGCTCTTCGTCGCCTTCCTCCCAGAGCTTCATCAGGTGCGAATGCCAACGCCAGGGCGAGGTGACGTGGGGGGTGAAGCCGTTGTCGGCGCGGTCGAGCCAGCGCTCGCAGAGGTCGCGGTCGCCGATCGCGGCGCGGGCGACCTCGCGCGCCAGCCGCAGCAGGAAGGCCTGGTAGATCGTGCCGGCGATCGAGTCCGGGTCGAGGCGCCCGTCCCAGCTGCGCAGCCGCTCCAGCGCGCTCGTCTCGCGCTGGCCGCTCGGCGTCAGCCGCCCCAGCCGCCGCGCCGCCTCCAGGCCGGGGATGGAGAGGTTGTCGGACTGCATCGCCTCGAAGCTCTCGATGTCGTGCGCATCGCTCGCCCGCAGCAGCTGCTCGATTCGCCGGG
>DATNGU010000179.1:0-2209 GCA_035605775.1 Solirubrobacterales bacterium
CGAAACTAAGCGCCCCACGCGCGGTCTGGGTGATGGTCCCCTCTGGCGAGATCACCGAGAAGACGATCGCGGATGTCGCCGCTGTCCTCGAGCCGGGCGACGCAATTGTCGACGGTGGCAACTCCTACTACCGCGACGACATTCGCCGCGCCGAGGTGCTGAGCGGAAAGGGCATCGATTTCGTCGACTGCGGTACCAGCGGCGGTGTCTTCGGCCTCGACCGGGGCTACTGCCTGATGATCGGCGGCCCCGACGGGGCGGTACAGCGCCTCGACCCGATCTTCGCCAGCTTGGCGCCGGGGGTGGGGTCGGCAGAGCGAACGCCCGGCCGCTCCGGGGAGATCTCGCCCGCCGAGAACGGCTATTTGCACTGTGGTCCGAATGGGGCTGGGCACTTCGTGAAGATGGTCCACAACGGGATCGAGTACGGGATCATGGCTGCCTACGCGGAGGGCCTCAACATCCTCCACAACGCCAACGCCGGCAAAGTCGAGCGGGAAGCAGATGCGGAGACTGCCCCGATGGAGCACCCCGAGTACTACCAGTACGACCTCGACCTGCCGGAGGTCGCGGAGGTCTGGCGGAGGGGCAGTGTGGTCGGCTCCTGGCTACTCGATCTGACCGCCGCTGCGATGCAGGAATCACCCGATCTCGCCGACTTCGCCGGCCGCGTCTCGGACTCGGGCGAGGGCCGCTGGACCTCAATCGCCGCGATCGACGAGGGAGTGCCGGCGCCGGTGTTGACTACGGCGCTCTACGAGCGTTTCTACTCGCGCGGTCTCGACGATTTTGGCGACAAAGTGTTGTCGGCGATGCGCAAACAGTTCGGTGGCCATGACGAGAAGGCTTCCTAGGGGCTCGCGCCCGCCGGAGCCGATCCCGATGGCGATCGAGACCAAGATCCTCCCCGACGCCGACGCGGCTTCGCGCTTTGCCGCCGAGATGATTGCCGCCGTGGGCCGGGAGGCGGTTGCGGCAAGGGGCGAGTTCGCGCTGGCGCTGAGTGGCGGCAAGACGCCCTGGGCGATGATCGGCCTGCTCGGCGACATGGACGAGATGCCTTGGGATCAGACGCACGTCTACCAGGTCGACGAGAGGGTCGCGCCACCCGGCGATCCGGTCCGCAACCTCACCCATCTGGTGCAGATGCTCTCGATTCCCCACCAGTCGACCTTGCGGCCGATGCCGGTGACCAGCCGCGATCTCGAACTCTCTGCGGCCGAGTACGAAGTGCACCTGCCCGAGCAGCTCGATCTGGTCCACCTCGGCCTCGGCCCAGACGGCCACACCGCCTCGCTCGTCCCCGGCGACACGGTGCTCGAAGTCGACGACCGTCGCGTCGCCATGACCGAAGATCACTATCAGGGCCACCGTCGCATGACCCTGACCTATCCGGCGCTCGTCGCGGCGCGCCAGATCCTCTGGTTGACCCTCGGCGAGGAGGTTCGCGATCCGCTCGCCAAGTTGCTCGCAGGCGACACCTCGATCCCGGCCGGCCGAGTCGAAAACGATCACATGCTCCTCGTGGCCGATGAGGCCGCCGCAAATTCCGCGAGCACAAGCCAGACCCGGTAACGTGGTCGAGCGTGGACTATGTTAGCGAATTCGCTAACATATGCTCGATGACTTTGGCAGGGGAAATTCTCGGTCGCAGTGGCCTCAAGCAGGCGGAGTTGGCGCGCAGGGCGGGCATGCCCAGGTCGGTCGTCAACGCCTACGTTCGCGGCAAGCGCGAGCCCGGCGCGGACGCGCTCGCTCGGCTGGCTGCCGCCGGCGGCCTCGAGTTGCAGCTGTGTCCACGTAAGCCGCCGGTCGATGTCGATCGGGCGAGCAGGATTCTCGTTCAGGTTCTCGAGCTCGCCGAGGCGCTCCCGTTTCGCCCTCGTCGCGAGCTCGACTATCCGCGACTCCCGGACCGCGTCGCGGCGGGGGCCGCTGTCTCGTGAGTGAGCTGGTCGAAAAGCTGTTCACGATTCACGACTCGCTGGCTGCGGCAAGCCTTCCGCACGCGTTCGGTGGTGCGATCGCGCTCGCGTACTGCATTGAGGAGCCCCGCGGCACCCGCGATCTCGACGTCAACATCTTCGCCGATGCATCGCGGGCCGACGCCGTTCTTGTGAGCCTTCCAGACCAAGTCTCGGTGAGTGAGGGCGACGTCGCCGCGGTCGTTCGCGACGGTCAGACGCGCCTCTGGTGGGATGACACTCCG
>DATNGU010000180.1:0-7270 GCA_035605775.1 Solirubrobacterales bacterium
CGCGTATTCGGACGGCGCGATTTCCCTCCAGCTCGCGACAGCCATGATGTTGACCCGCATCTCGTGCCCCAGAGCCTTTGAGAGCCGGGCGTCGAGAAAGTCCGTGCCCAGCGGCCTTGGCTTTGGGGTCGTCTTCGCTCCCTGGCGCTTTGTCGGCCGCTTAGCTACCCGTCGCTCTGACGTCCCCACTTACTCGGCCTTGCGAGCCATCTCGAACCTCCTCCTTTTATTCAAATATCTGCCAATACCGAGCGAAGCCTAAAGGGGTAGGCGAGTTCTTGCCAGCGCGCTAGATCACTTGGATAAAACATACGAAAATTTTTAGTATTTCGATAGCGTAGCCGCGCCGGTCCGTATGAGCGCTCCGCACCCACCTGCGTCGACAACGCCCGTTCGGACGGGTGCGCCGTCGGTGGGATCGATCAGCCCGAGCGCATAGGAGCGCTCAGGGCAGGACTTGGGAGGAGGTGAAGGTGATGAAAGCCATTCACAGCACGAAAGCGCTGCCGCTGCTTTCCATCGTCAAGTCGGGCTAGCTCGACACCGGATACCGCCGGAGCGGGAAGGAGCATGGGAGGTGAGCACTTCCCCGCCCCGGTGGCATCCCCCTAACTCAATGATCTGGTGGCGGCAGTCTCAGTCGCTCGAATAAGTCATCGGCCGAGTGGCCGACCAGGCAGTAGAAGTGTTCCTTTGTCCCCCTGACCGGAATGGCATGTGCTTGGCGGACGATGCCCGACTCCGCGAGCACGGTCATGTGGTAATTCGCGTCGGCAACGTTGGTATGCAGCTCATACGCGCACTCGTTTGGCGAGAGAGTCCTGCTGCCGTCCAGCGAAAGGATTTGCAGCAGCCCGAAGCGACGGGGATGCATTTCCAGCCGGCTGATGTGTTCCCAATCTACGTGCGGCGAGTCGTTGCTGCCCATTGAGCGCGACGCTACGTGACCAGCGCCTAATGCTCAAGGTTTTTGGGTCGCTTAGACAGACTGGTTAGCGCGGGTTTACCTAGCTACGGACGATCTGGGAAATCCGCTGGTGGCTCATGTCGAGAATCCGGGCGATGTCGGCATTGGCAGGCCGTCTTTGTATGCCTGGCGGATTGCCCGATCCCGATCAACTCTCAGTCGCTCGGACAATCTCTTGAGATCAGCATCACGACGACCGTACTCCTCGGCGAAGGCTGTGAGACGGGTGCGAGCTTCAGGCGATTGACGCTTAGGCCGTGCGATCCGTGGATGGTCTGCTGTATTCCCGCAAGGTGGTTAGCAAGAACGGGGAGCGCCCCGAATTCCTTGCTCCCTCGGGAATCAACTGGACCGCGGCCTCTGGACTCTACGTCGCGGCACCGCTCATCGGGGCGACCATACCTCTCAGAGGTGAGTTCCAGCGAGTCCGCACCTACGTCAGTGCTGTGGAATGCGCGCCTCAGTGCGGTAGGGCGGCGCCCGTTGGGGTACTGCGGAGGCTGGCCAGCGTCTCCTCCATCGCCTCGACCTCGGGGGCGACCATCTCCGGCCAGGACTTCTCAGGATGCTCGTCGAGGGTCTTGTAGCCGTTGCCGCTGATCACCGCGACCACGGTGTCGTCGGCGCCCAGTTTGCCCTCGTTCGCCAGCTTCATCGTGGCGGCGATCGTGGTCCCCCCTGCCGGCTCCGTAAGGATTCCCTCGGTGGCGCCGAGTAGGTCGAGCGCCTCGAAGATCTCCGGATCGGTTGCGGTCGCCGCCGAGCCGCCCCGCGACATGACGGCGTCAACCACCAGCGCCCCGTCGCCGGGAGCACCAATCGCCAGCGAGTGGGCCGCCGTTTGCGGCCGCTGCGCCTCGATCTTGCCGCTGCCGTCGAGGACCGCGGTGGCGATCGGGCCGCAACCCTCTGGCTGAGCGATGTGAATCTTGGCGGCGGCGGTCTCCGCCATCCCCACCGTCTCCATCTCCCCCAATCCCTTATGGACACGCGAGGAAAGGGTGCCGCCGGCGGCCGGAATGACGAAGTGGTCGGGCGCGACCCAATCGAGCTGCTCGACCACCTCGAAGGCCATCGTCTTGGCCCCCTCGGCGTAGAAGGGGCGCAGGGTGATGTTGGCGAACTGGATGCCGCTCGCCAAAGCCAACTCGCGACAGGCGCGATTGGCTTCGTCGTAGTTGCCGTCGAGCTGGATCACAGCGGCGCCCAGCGCGCGGCAGGCGCGGGCCTTGCCGCGCTCCAGGTTGCTCGGGTAGAAGACGTAGGCGGTGACCCCAGCCTTGGCGGCCAGCGAGGCGACAGCGGTGCCGACGTTGCCGGTTGAGACACAGCCCATCTCCTCCTTGCCCAGCTCGAGCAGCCGAGCGACCGCCATCGAGACGACGCGGTCCTTGTAGGAGAGGCTGGGCCGCTGCGTGCTGTCGTCCTTCAGGTAGAGCTTGCGCAAACCCAGCTCAGCGCCGAGCCGGTCGGCATGGATCAGCGGCGTGCGTCCGCTGTAGCGTCCCACTCGATCCTTCGCGGTCGAGTCGACGATCGGCAGCAGCTCCTCGAAGCGCCAGATGTTCAGCTCGCGCTCCGCGATCGGCCGTTCGGCCACACGCGTCTTGGCCAGCTCGTAGTCGTAGTCGATGTCGAGACCCTGGCCGCAGCCGAGGCACTTGAAGGTTGTGTCCTCGAGGGGCAGACGAAGCCCGCAGTCGTGGCAGACCAGCTCCGTCGCGCAGGAGCGGGTTCGCTGGTCGGCCGAGAGGCTCATCGCCCCTCAGCACTCCAAGCTAGCGAGGGCAGGCCTCCCGCCTTCGCGAATCTCCGCCTGCGCTTTCCGTGCTGGCGCCTGATCATCGGCCGTTGTGTATAGCAGATACGGACATATCGATCAATTATTCCTGGCCATTGGCAGGGACAGAGTCTCCTCCGGTTGAGGAAATCCTACAGAGGCGTCGCGGCCAAGTGTGATCAGCAGCTGCTCGGCGATATGCGGGGAGAACGGGGAAAGGACCCGGGCCAGCAGCGCGAGGGCCTCCAAGAGCGCCTCGAAGTCCTCGCGGCCAAGCTCGCCGCGGCGCTTGACGATCCGCTTCTCGTAGTCCTTGATCCGCTCCAGGAGCCGGGTCACGTTACGCACGGCCTTGTGCATCTGCAGCTCCTCCAGATCGGCCGTGATCCGCTCCACGCCGTTCTCGCACCATTTCGCCAACCGCTCGCGGATGAAGGCGGTGTCCGCCGCGGCCTCTGGGTCGTCCGCGGCCTTGGCCGCAGCGGCGATGCTGCCCTGGGTGTAGTCCCAGAGCCCAGTCAGAAAACGGGAGGCGAAACGCAGGGCGCCATCGGTCCAGTTCAGCGCCTTGGCGGGTCCCGCCGCGTAGAGGACCGCGAGCCGCACGGTGTCGGCCCCATGCCGGGCAACCAGCTCATCGGGATCGACGACGTTGCCGAGGTGCTTGCTCATCTTGCGCCCGTCGGCGATCACCATCTCGTGGAAGAGACAGCCGGCGAAGGGCTCGCCGTCCTCGAGAAACGAGAAGGGGCCAATGTCGCGCAGCGCCTTGGTGACGACCCGCTGGTCGAAGACGAAGCCCCCGCTGTCGTTGCCGGCGACGAGGCGCTCGGATGGAAGCCAACGCTGCAAGTCGGGGTGGGTAAACATCTGTTGGTCGCGATCCGGCGGCGGAACCGCGGCGGGAACCCACAACCAGAGCGCGTCGAAATGGCAATCGAGCGTGTCGGTCTCGCGCTGCGCCGGGCCACCGCAGCGCGGGCACGGGGCCTGCAGAAAGTCCGCGCGCTCGGCCAGCGGGTTGCCTTCGCCGGTTGGCTCGACATCGCGCGGCAGCTGCACCGGAAGATCGTCCGCCGCGGCCGGGACAACCCCGCACTCCTCGCAATGCAGGACCGGGATTGGCGTGCCCCAGTAACGCTGCCGCGAGATTGAAAAGTCGTAGGCGCGGTAGCGCGTTGCCTCCCGCGTCTCCAAATCCGCAACCGCAGCGTCGGCTGACCCCTCCGCGGCACGCGGCATTCGCGCGGCGATCACCTCATCGGCCTCATCGGCCGCCGGGATGCCTAGAACGGCGATGGGCCCGTAGCGAGCGTCGACGATCGGCGAGACGAAGACCGGCAGTTCTCCGCCACCCGGGACGGCAGCGGAGGCGCCGGTGTCGATCACGGGCACGGCGGAGACGTCGCGGGCACTGCGCTCCCACCCCCCCGAGCGCAGCTCGTCGAGCTGCGCTGCCACACCTGACTCCGTCACCCATTGCTCCACCTCGGGATGGCGCGGCGAGAGGAGCACGAAGCTGGCCCCGTCGAACGCGCCGACATGCGGGGTAAAAACCTCAAAGGCAGCGCCATCCTTTCCCTGAAGATCGAGCTCGACGCCGTCGGTGCGGCCGAGGATGTAGCGCTGGGTTTTCAGCGAGAGCTCGTCCCAGTTGGCGAGCCGCTCGAGGTTGCGATCGTTCTCCTCCAAATATGGAGAGAGGCGCAGGAACCAGGTCGGACGGCGGATCAACCGCACCGGGTTGTGGCAGCGCCAGCAACGCCCGTCCTCGACCTGCAGCGCGGCCAGCGTCGTCTGGCAGGTATCGCACCAGTCGACCGTCGCATCGTCGCGGTAGACCATGCCCGCCTCGAGCAAGGTCAGGAAGAGCCATTGAGACCAGCGGTACTGGGCCTCGTCAGAGCTGTAGAAAGCGCGCTCGTAATCGAAGGAGAAGCCGAGGCGCTTCATCTGCCCCAGCATCCGCTCGCCGCAACGCTCGACCCAGTCGGCCGGCCTCACACCCCGCTCGATCGCCGCCATCTCGGCCGGCAGGCCAAAAGCGTCAAAACCGAAGCCGAAGAGAACCGCGTCGCCCCGTCCGCGCCGAAAGCGCGCGTAAGCATCGCCGATCGAGTAGTCACGGACATGGCCCATGTGGAGGTTGCCCGAGGTGAACGGACTCGACGGCTTGATGTAGACCGCCTCCTGCCCGGATGCGGGCGTGGGGGTCGCGAAGAGGTCTTGCTCAGCCCAATCGGCCTGCCTGGCGGCCTCGATTTTCGCCGCGTCGTACTTCTGTTTCTCGCTGCTCATCGTCATCGGAGTGTGCCACGGAACGTTGACCCCCGGCCCAAGGAGTCCTATGCTGGAAAGTATGGTCAGACACCTTGAAGTATTCGAGTGACACACGAATGCGTGCCGGTACTGTCAAAAAAGTGGGAAAAGTTGCGAATAGAAGGTATTTGGACGCTTCACCGTCCGGGTGCGGGCCTAGCGTGATCTGGGAAGAGAAAGTCGCGGCCCCGGCGGTGCTTGTGACACCCCGGGGCCCGGCCGAGACCTGAAGAGGAGGTCCCAACGTGAGAGAGGGTACGAAAACTGCTCTGCTGGCAAAAGGGCAGCTGGACGAAGGGATTGTTAAGCAGGCGATAGTCGCCGTCGAGGAGGCGTCGCCCGAGGACCGGGTCAGAGTCGGGCTGGAGGCGTTGATCATGGTGGCCGAGACCGATCGCGCCGCAGCCCAATCGGCCCTGCTCGAGTTCCGGACAGATCACCTCCGCCTGTCCCGGGTCGAAGCCTGGCTTGGCGGAGACCCCGACCGCACGACATTCGGGCTCGGGGCGGCAATCCAGCTCGTGGACACCGAGCTCGCCGCACCCGTCCCGGACCTACAGAGCCTCATCCCCGAGCTGCTGCGCTGGCTGGAGAGCGACTGGTAGGGGCGGCCGCACTCCGTCAGACGCAGCCGCGCAACCTCAGGCGAACGTCCAGAGCTTGTTTCCGAGGAAGTTGAACGGCATCGCCACGGCCACCGCGATCGCCTGGGCGGCAAGGGCGCCAAGCGAGGTTCCGGATACAAGCACCTCGAGCACGGCCAGGTTGATCAGCAGTGCCGCGACGCTGACGGCGAAGAAGCGTGCCGCCTGGAAGGCGGGGTGACCATCACCGGGCTCGAAGGTCCAGTACCGGTTCCAGAGGAAGTTGTTGGCGAGTGCGACGCAGAAGGCCCCAATCGCAGCACCGATGTGGTGCATGCCGATGTCGGAGAGCAGCACGAAAACGGCCAGGTTGATCAGGTAGCCGGAGCCACCGACGATGCCGAACTTGAGCAGCTGCAGCCAGCTTGCCGGCCGGCGAGCGGCGGCTCGCAGGCGGTAGGCGAACTCGTAGGAAGAGCTCACCGATTCGCCTCAGCGGCGAGCGGAGGGCCGTCCGCGACGACGGCGTTGCGACCGAATCCGGTTCGCGCGTCACGCAGGACGGAGAAAGGAACCTGTTGGAGGCGTGGAGACATGTAGCGCGTAAGGGTAAGGCGCTCGAGCCGGAGACGTTCGACCGGACGAAAGCCGGGCGGCAGCCCTACCGGCTTTCTCGCCACGACCGGCTTACTGACAACGTCGATCTCACGCACGGGAACCACACCGCGGTAGGCGCGCCGCGATCCGCCTCCGAGATAGAACCGGATCGGATCGGCCGCAAGTTTCCAGGTGAGAATCGCGCGCGGCCGCAGCGGCGGACCGAGCTGCTTGGCCAGGTCGCGGAAATCCGGCCGCTGCAAGTTGGGGGTGCGGGTTATGTAGATGTCGTAGGCGAGCCAGTAGGCGCAGAGCAGAACCGCGCAGAGCAGACCGATGCGGCGCGCCTTGCTCACGGCAAAGCCGATCGCCACGGCAGCCGCCAGCGGGACCAGGGCAGGCAAAAGGTTGCGCTCGACGATGTAGTCCTTGCCGGCGAGCACGGCGCCGCAGGCGAGCAGCACCGCCCCCACTCCAACGGCCAGGCCCAGCATCGCTCCGCGCCTCTCACGAGAGGAGCCGCGCAGGGCGACGAGCAGCAGCGCCACGCCGATCAGTGCCGTCGGGATCGCCGCATAGCGCTCACGGGGCGGCTCGGCGATCACGTGGCCGGTCTCCCCTGCCAGGAAGCTGACCCCGGTCTCGAAGACTCGGGTCGAAAGGGGGCTGTGGTCGATCCAGCCGATGTGGGTCGGGTTGACCTGGGCGGAGATCAGCGGCAGCAGCGCCAGCCCCACCGCAAACACGGCGCCGACCGCGGGCAGGACCGAACGCCATCTGGACCGCAATGCGACCAGCAGCCACACCGCCTCGATCGCAACCGCGAAGACGGCGAAGTAGTGGCTGCAGAGAGCCAGCGCCGACGCCAGGGCCCAGAGCGCCAGGTCCCGCCCCCTCCCGGTGCGCAGCGCTCGCGCGAAGAAGAGCAGTGCCAGCGCCCCGAAGAAAACCAGCAAGGCGTAGGAGCGAGCCTCCTGCGAGTACCAGATCAACATCGGATTGACGGCCATGATCGCCGCCGCG
>DATNGU010000181.1:0-3284 GCA_035605775.1 Solirubrobacterales bacterium
GACAACGCGGTTCGCCACACGCCCCCCGGCTCGACGATCGAGCTGCGCCTGCGCCCCGAGGGCGCTTTTGCCGTGGTCGAGGTCGTCGACGACGGCCCCGGCGTTCCCCCCGAGCGGCGCGAGCAGATCTTCGAGCGCTTCGTTCGCGGCGAGGGCCCGGCCGATACCGCTGTTGGCGGCGGCAGCGGCCTTGGCCTGGCGATCGTTCGTGCGGTGGCCACCTCCCACGGCGGCGGCACCGAGGTCGGCGAGTCCGAGCTGGGCGGAGCCCTATTTCGGATCCGGCTGCCCCTGCGCAAGTCTGAGCGGGGAATTAGCGCCGCTTTAGACCAGCTTTAGCGCTCCGGCTTAGCTTCCCATACGGACGAGACACAAGAGGCCCGCCGGTTCTCCCCCAACGCGACCGGCGGGCCTCTTTTTCAAGTTGGGCGCTAGACCTCGACTACGACCGGCAGGATCATCGGCCGGCTGCGCAGCTTCTCGTAGATCAGTTTCGCGATCGCGTCGTGAAGGTCTTCCTGGATCAGATGCAGCTCGCGGGTACCGGCCTCGGCGGCGTCCTCGAGCGAATCCTCGACCACGTCCTTCAGCTCTTCGACCAGCGACTCCTCTTGATCTGGGAGGGCGACACCGCGCACGATCACCTCGGGATCGGCGACGACGCTGCCGTCGTCGGAGGAAACGGTCGCGACGATGATGAAGATGCCGTCGGCGGAGATCTCACGGCGGTCGCGCAGCGCCACGTCGTCGGGCTCGCCGACGTTGACGCCGTCGACGTAGACGACGCCGGCATGGATGTCCTCGCCGAAGCTCGCCCCGTTGGCATCGACCTCAAGCGGCAGTCCATTACGGCCCTGGAAGACGTTCTCGGGCTCGATCCCGACCGAATATGCGAGTTCTGCATGCAGCCGCAGCCGCTGGTGATCACCATGGATCGGCATCACGAAGCGCGGTTTGGTCAGGTTGATCATCAGCTTGAGCTCCTCCTGCCAGCCGTGGCCGGAGGCGTGGATGGGCGCGTCCTTTGCGGTTATGACCGAGGCGCCGATCTCGTAGATGTGGTCGATCGTTTCGTTCACCGCGCGCTCGTTGCCCGGTACCGGCGTAGCGGAGAAGACGACCGTGTCGCCGGAGTGCAGCTCGACGTCGCGATGGTCGTTGTTCGCCATCCGCCGCAGTGCCGAGAGCGGCTCCCCCTGGCTGCCGGTTGAGATCACGATCACCTTCTCGTCGGGGAAGTTCTCTATCTCCCGTGGCTGGATGAAGAGGCCGGAAGGCGCGTCGGCGATGCCGAGGCTCGAGGCGATGTTGAAGTTCTTCCGCATCGAGCGGCCAACCAGGGCGACCCTGCGGTCGAGCTTGATCGCGGCGTCGATCACCTGCTGCACACGGTGGATGTTGGAGGCGAAGGAGGTGACGACGATGCGCCCCTTGCAGGCGGAGAAGGTCTCCAGGAGGGCGGGGCCAACACTCGACTCCGAGGGAGCGATCCCGGGGCGGTCGGCGTTGGTCGAGTCGCCGCAGAGCAGCAGCAGGCCGTCTCGGCCCAGCTCGGCTAGCCGCGAGATGTCCGCGGGGCGGCCGTCGACGGGGGTCTGGTCGAACTTGTAGTCGCCGGTCATCAGGATCTTGCCCACCTCGGTGCCGAGGATGACGCCGCGGGCGTCGGGGATCGAGTGCGAGAGGTGGACAAGCTCCAGCTCGAAGGGCCCTGCCTGGACCTTCTTGCCGGCGGGAAGCTCCTCCAGGGGCGCGTCCTTCAGCTTGTGCTCGTCGAGCTTGGAGCGAACCATGCCGACGGTCAGCATGCCGCCGTAGATGACCGGCGGCATGCCGATCTCCCGCAGCACGTAGGGGAGCGCTCCCACATGGTCCTCGTGCCCGTGGGTGAGGACGATCGCCTCGATGTCCTTGGCGCGGTCTCGCAGGTAAGAAAAGTCAGGCAGGACGAGGTCGATTCCCAGCATCTCGGCGGTCGGGAACATCAGGCCGGTGTCGACGACGACGATCCGACCGTCGTACTCGACCACGGTCATGTTCTTGCCGATCTCGCCCAGGCCGCCAAGCGGCAGCACTCGCAGCTTCGCTGCCATGTCTTAGGAGGCCACCGCGACGTCGACGGCGTCGAGCGCCTCGCGCACGGTGGCGCGCTGGTCTGCGTCGAGCTCGAACAGGGGCAGCCGCAGGCCGCCGTGGGGGATCAGTCCGGTCATCTCCAGGGCCGCCTTCAGCGGAATCGGGTTGGTGACGAAGCCCATCACGTCGTAGGCGGGCCGCAGCTCGGCATCGATCTCACGCGCTCGCTCGAGATCGCCGGCCTGGGCGGCATCCCACATTTCCCGCATCCGCGGACCGACCAGGTGTGACGCAACGAGAATCCCTCCCGCTCCGCCCAGCTCTAGAACACGCATGAAGCCGTCGTCATTGCCAGCAAGGAGAGCCATTCCCTCAATCTGTTGCAGGTCCTGATTCTGGGCCTGCTTGACGGCGACGACGCTGTCGATCTTGGCCAGCTCCGCGAGCTCAGCGGGGCTGACGTTGATCACCACCCGCGAGGGGATGTTGTAAGCGATCAACGGCAGGCCGGGGACCGCGGTGGCGATCGCTTCGTAGTGAGCGCGGATCCCAGGGAAGGTGGGCTTGTTGTAGTAGGGCGTGACGACCAGCGCACCGTCGGCGCCGGCTTCCGCAGCAGCCTTGGTCAGCTCGACCGAGTGGCGGGTGTCGTTGGTGCCGGTGCCGCAGATCACCGTCGCCTCGCCGCCGATCTCGTCGACTATCGCCGCCAACAGCGCGATGTGCTCCTCGTCGTTCAGGGTCGCCGCCTCGCCAGACGAGCCGGCGACGACGACTCCGTGAGAGCCATGCTCGATCAGGTAGGACGCTAGCTTTCGCGCAGCCGTCTCGTCGACTCCACCCCCTTCGTCAAAGGGGGTTGCCATCGCGGTTATCACTCCTTGGATCTGGCTCATCGCAGGCAGGGTATCGGGGCCGTCAGGTCGCGAACGTCGGCGGGGTGCGATCAGCCCATGGCACGGCCTGCTCGAGCTGCGAAGCGACCCGCAACAGCAGGTCCTCGCGACCGAGTGGCGCGACCAGTTGGACGCCGATCGGCAACCCGTCCTCGCTCCAGTACAGGGGCAATGAGATCGCCGGTTGGCCAGTTGCGTTGAAGGCGGCGGTGAAGCAGCCAGCGAGGAAAGCCCTCGAGAAGGCCGCCATTGGGTCGGGGCCGGAGTCGTCGAAGGTCCCGAGCGGGGGTGGCGGCTCACCCATGGTCGGCG
>DATNGU010000182.1:0-3454 GCA_035605775.1 Solirubrobacterales bacterium
GGACCAAGGACCGTGAGGGCGTCCGCCTGGGCAGACTCCCTGTGGGCTTTGGTACCGACTACATCCCACTTGCTGAGACCGAGCGTAATCGGAACCCCGTCGCGCAGCATGTCGGACTGCAGCAAGGATCGAAGCATCGTGCGAGTTGAGCTGACGTGACCGTGGCGCTGCTCGGTCCCCAGTCGTTCGGCGTCAAGAAGCAGAAGAACACAATCAACCCGGCTGAGCACCGGGTAGCGCTTGCACTCCTCCGGGTTATTGCGAATCAGTTTGAAGGCCTCGCCGGCAAGATCAGTCATCAGAAGGGCGGCTCTTTCCCCACTCCCCTTCGACTGCAGCTCAAGATGAAGAAGGGCAAGCTGTCCAGCCGGAAGGCGCGTGCGCTCCATATCAGGCAATTCGAGGCCAGCCTCGGCGCGCTGTAGAAAACTGCGCCGGTCAAAAGCACGCAAGGTACGACTGCCGCAGAAGAGTTGACCGGCAAAATCTCCAGCGAGATAGCGCTCGAAGACCCCGCATAGCAGTGAGGTCTTGCCGGTGTCGTTCTCTCCCGCTATCAGGATGATCTTTGCGGGACTGACCTTCATCGCCTCGCCAGCCTCTTCGTCGTTGAGCGCTTCGCCCGAGGGCAGATCGATCCACTGTGGCTCAGGTGAATCCCCAGACTCGCCCTGCGAGGGATCCTCGCTTCCACTGACTTCCGGGTCAGCGACCGGAGCTTCGGGCTGCTCTTGGGACTCGCTACTCATCCGCCGAAAGGGACCGTGAGATCGTCAGCTCGCGGTAGAGCTGCTCGCCGATATCGAGAGCACTGCGGCGCAGGCTCCCGGGCCGCGCGCGTGCCGGGTACTGCCCGCGAATCACGCTGCACAGAACGGGCAGCACAAGCAGACTCGAATCACTGGCGACGGAAAGCTCCCGGAGCTTTGAGTCTGGGGCGACTTGACCCATGGCACCGCTGATCGTGAGTTCACGTTGGGGGTCCATCTCTGACCTCGCCATCGCGTCGGCGAGAAAGTTACGGACGCCCCTGGGACCTGGCATGAAACGACTGAGCTCATGGAGGTCGCGGGCGAGCTCCAGAGGACGCGAGGCTTCCTTGGCCTCCACCCAGCGGCGGCCGTCGATGAGTCGACCGCCGAACAGCCACCAGAGAATTGATGACTGCTCAGAGAGGGCGCGTTGAGTCTCGGACAGCCCCCCTAGGACGGCGCCAAGATTTTCACGTAGGGAGCCGAGCTCCTGATGGAGCTCCCTCACTTTCTCAGGCGTGTATGGCCCATCGTCGGGAAATGCGTCATCTGCCGTAGTCGTCAGGCCATGCTCATCAAACTCAACGCCTCCGATCTGACGAACAGCCAGCGACGCACGAGCGAGATAAGCGTCGGCTGCGGCGGGTAGCTTCGCCACCCTAGGCTTCCAGTCCATGAAGACACCATTCTTGACGGCCAAGGCTCCAACGGTTGCAGAGGGGGTGGGCTCCCCCTGCCAGGCCTTCAAGAGGATGGCGGAAGACAGGATGCCGATCTCCTGGGTGTGAGAGCGATTGAGTGGCTCGCCGTTTCGCTCCATCCGCTCAACCAACCAGTCAATGTCCGAGGCATCGGCCTTTGCTCGGTGAGCCAGCACCGCGAGCGCGAGGGCTCGCCGCGGATTTAGACCGCCGAGGGCAGCTCTCGCCCCTTTTGCCCGTGCCTCAAAGGAGTCGCCTCCGACGTCGAGGGAGATCTCCGCGTAGAGTTGCTCAAGTACATCTTTCATATCGTCACCGAGGCATAGGGGTTCTCGATCTCCTCGTCTCCAAGCTCAGCGGCAACCGCGTCCCATAGCTCCCTGAGGCGGTCCTCGCGTGCGGCCCGGTCAAGTACCAAACGGGTTTGCTCGAAGCCAGCCACATCCCGGTCGGACTCGTCGAGGAGTCCGAGCTCCCCCGCGATCACGATCCGCCTGACAAAAGGCAGCGTTGCATACTTCAACCAGAGGCGGCGGCGGCGGTTAGCAACCTTTCCGCCCGCCTGATCATCGGCGGTCTCCTTGTAGCTCTCACTCATTGCGTTCACTGCTGGCGTGCCGTCGTGCACCCCCTCGGAAGCGCCCTCTGCTTTAAGCGTAGGACCGGTGCCTACAAGGAAGTCTCGACCTCTGACCGTCGGGGTCCCGTCCTCACCGGTGAAGGTCGTTTGGCCCTCATCCCAGATCCGGGGAACAACTGTTGCGTTGAGTCCATCAGCAACGGTGGGGCCGGCCGGCGAGAGCTGGATAAGGTTGTAGCGGGGCTCCCAGGGACGGTCTCCTCGACGCGGATGTAGCGCTCCGGCTGAAACAACAAGCCGGCCACCCTCGCAACTCAGACAGTGATCGTGCTCGTGGCCGAAAAGGTGAATGCACGCCCGCGAATTAAGGTACCTGCGAGCTGTCGACTCGTCGCGCAACCAGCCCAGCGGGTGGTGCCACATAGCGAGGATGAACGTTTCTCCGTTTCGGCGTAGCTGCACCGCGTTCTCACCCAAGACAAGACCGTCCCCTTCATCCGTCTCCTCGCCATCGGCGAGCGTTGCGGTATTCAGGCCGAAGACCCGCAACTGCATGTCCTCGCTTAGCTCGAACTTTTCATCCCAGACCTGAACTGGGCCCTCAGGAACACAGCCAAAACCGTCAGCGAACTCGTGGTAATCACGAAACGGCGAAAGCAAAACATGGCGATCGTCGCTGTTGAGATGTGAGCGAAGATGAGCGTCGATTTCGCCTTCCTCGCACTGGCGTAGCCCGTCGCACGCGTTATGCCATAGGGCCGTCCGGTTGCCCCTCGTAAAGTCGTGGTTGCCCGGCACGGTCCAGACGTTCTCCTCAGGGATACCGAGTGCCTGGCAGAGACTGGCAAGCCAAATCCTCGCACGCTGGTACTCGTCGGGATCACCAGTGTTTGCGATGTCGCCGCTGATTAGGACCCCGGTGACGTCTACCTGGAGGTCGGCGATCACCCGCCTGCAATCCTCGATCAGCTCATTGCGAGGATCCTCGTCACGGTCTACCTCCTCCGCGCCGTCTTGGCCGATATGAAGATCCGATAGGTGTACAAAGGTCAACAACGAGCTCTCCTGTCTCGGCAGGCCTAGTAGAAGGGCCGAACGGGAGCCCTGGTCGGCGGCGGCTGGATTGCAGGCATCCTTTTTACGGTACGGCTGCGTGCGGACAGCGGTCCACGTCTTACAGGGTCGGAAATTCCGACTTTTGCAGGCCGAAGGTGCGCTTCAGCGGACGTTCAGGGCTAAGAATCAGTCCTCACTGGCGATCCTAACGAGCGCCCAGAGCAACGCCTCAGAGATCGTCGAGGTGCGCCGTCCGTCAGCGGCAAGCCAGGACCCTTCGCCGTCGCGACCGATGCCTGCTCGCTCAATCAGCGCCTCGCCCAGCGAGCGGTTCACGGTGACCGTGATGTCAAGCACAAGGTGCG
>DATNGU010000183.1:0-2884 GCA_035605775.1 Solirubrobacterales bacterium
GACTCGCCGACTGCGTCCCGCGCCGTCAGATACGCTCGCACCGCCATGCGCGGCGGCATCTACGTGCTCAACTTCTATTCCACGGTTTTCGTCGACCAGCTGAAGCGCGGTCGCAAGACCGCAACGATCCGGCTTGGTGACAAGACCGGCAAGTACGAGCGCGGCCAGGTGGTCTGGATCACGGTCGGCTTCCGCCACAGCCCGCGCGAGAAAATCTTCGCCGCGGTGATCGACGACGTCGAGGTGAAGAGGGTCGACTCCCTCTCGCCGCGCGACATCGAGCACGACAACCCGGAGTTCCGCCGGCTCGAGGACGAGGTCAAGTTCCTCGAGCAGATCTACGGCCGGACCGTCGGTCCCGACGACATAGTCACGGTGATCCGCTTCTCGCAGATCGTCGAGCCCCCGGGGGCGCACTTCGGCAACGGAGAGACGCCGCACCACAATTAGCGGCAGCATCGATGGCCGATTACGCCTTCCTCACCACCTGGCTCTTGGATTCCCCGCGTGAGCCGGTCTGGGAGGCGATCTACGACCAGGAGCGCTGGCCCGAGTGGTGGCGCGGCGTCGAGGAGGTTGAAGAAAAGAACGGTGGTGACGGCGGTGGCCTCGGCGCGGTCTCGCGGATGGTCTGGAAGAGCCTGCTGCCCTACCGGGTCGAGTTTGAGATAACGACCACCCACGTCGAGCGGCCGTACCTGCTGCAGGCCGATGCCGTCGGCGAGCTGTCTGGCATCGGTCGCTGGCGCCTCTACGAGCAGGGCGGCGTCACCGCCGTGCTCTACGAGTGGAACGTGTCGACGACGAAGCCGTGGATGAACCTGTTGGCCCCGATCGCCCGACCGGCCTTCGAGTGGAATCACGACTGGGTGATGTCGCACGGCGGCACCGGCATCGCCAAGCTGCTCGGCTGCAGGCTGCTTGCCAGCAGTTGAGCCGGCCCGCTATCTTTCAGGGTGTTGGCACTCGAACCGCTAGAGTGCCAAGCTCGCAGGGGCCAGGAAACGGCTCTGCGACGCGAATTCCTGACTTAACCAGTAAACACCGATAACGGAGGTCCACGGATGAAGCTGAAGCCCCTCGGGGACCGGCTGATCGTCAAGCCGATCGAGGAGGAGGAGACGACCGCTAGCGGCATCGTCCTCCCCGACACGGCCAAAGAGAAGCCGCAGAAGGGCAAGGTCGTCGCCGTCGGCGACGGCGCATTCAACGAGGACGGCAGTCGCCGTCCGCTCGACGTGAGCGAGGGCGACGAAGTTCTCTACTCGAAATACGGCGGCAACGACGTCGTCATCGACGGCGACGAGCTGCTCGTGCTGCGCGAGTCGGACGTCCTGGCCAAGGTCGGCTGAAGAGCGCCCACCGGACTTACGTAACCAAGGAGGACTGAACACAGATGGCTCACAAGGAGCTGAAGTACGCAGAGGATGCAAGGGGGGCCCTGCAGGCCGGCGTCGATGCTGTCGCCGATGCCGTCAAGGTGACCCTAGGCCCGAAAGGCCGTTACGTCGTGCTCGACAAAAAGTTCGGCGCGCCGACGATCACCAACGACGGCGTCACGATCGCCCGTGAGGTAGAGGTCGAGGACGTCTTCGAGAACCAGGGCGCCCAGCTCGTCCGCGAGGTCGCCACGGCGACCAACGACGTGGCCGGCGACGGCACCACGACGGCGACCCTGCTGGCGCAGATCATCGTCCGCCAGGGCCTCAAGAACGTCGCCGCCGGCGCCAACCCGCTGGCCCTGCGCCGCGGGATCGAGAAGGCCGTCGACGACGTTGTCGACAACCTGCGCGACAAGCAGTCCAAGGAGGTCGCCGGCAAGGAGCAGATCGCTCGTGTCGCTGCCATCTCCGCCGCCGACGACGAGATCGGCAACGTGATCGCCGACGCGATCGAGAAAGTCGGCAAAGACGGCGTCGTCAACGTCGAGGAGGGCCAGACCTTCGGCATGGAGCTGGAGTTCACCGAGGGGATGCAGTTCGACAAGGGCTACATCTCCCCGTACATGGTCACCGACCAGGACCGCATGGAGGCGGTGCTGGAGGATCCCTACATCCTCATCGCCAACCAGAAAATCGGCTCTGTGCGGGACATCCTGCCGGTGCTGGAGCAGGTGATGCAGGGTGGCAAGCCGCTGCTGATCGTCGCCGAGGACGTCGAGGGCGAGTGCCTCGCGACCCTGGTCGTCAACAAGCTGCGCGGCACCTTCACCGGTGTCGCGGTCAAGGCACCGGGCTTCGGCGACCGCCGCAAGCGGATGCTCGAGGACATCGCGATCCTCACCGGTGGCGAGGTCATCACCGAGGAGATGGGCCTCAAACTGGAGAACACCCAGGTCGATCAGCTCGGCAAAGCCCGCCGCGTCGTCGTCTCCAAGGACACGACGACGATCATCGACGGCGCCGGCGAGAAGAAGGACATCGAGGGACGGATCAACCAGATCCGCCAGGAGATCGAGAACACCGACTCCGACTTCGATCGGGAAAAGCTCCAGGAGCGGCTCGCCAAGCTGGCGGGCGGCGTCGCGGTCGTCAAGGTGGGCGCTGCCACCGAGACCGAGATGAAGGAGAAAAAGCACCGCGTCGAGGACGCCCTGCAGGCGACCCGGGCGGCGCTCGAGGAGGGTGTCGTGCCGGGCGGCGGCGTCGCCCTGCTGAACGCCCAGGACGGCCTCGACCCGAGCAAGATCGGCGAGGGCGACGAGCAGACGGGGGCGAAGATCGTCCACCGCGCGCTCGAGGAGCCGGTCCGCCAGATCGCCGAGAACTCCGGCGAGGAGGGCTCGGTCGTCGTCAACAAGGTCCGTGACCTGAAACCCGGTGAAGGCCTCAACGCCGCCACCGGCGAGTACGGCGACCTGATCAAAGCCGGCGTCATCGACCCG
>DATNGU010000184.1:0-2005 GCA_035605775.1 Solirubrobacterales bacterium
AAGGGCTTGACGATGTAGAGGGGCTCGGCCGCCTGATTGACCCGCATCGGGATCGCCTGCGCCCCCTGCTCGAGGCGCAGCAGGGCGCTGGCCAGCGACTCCGGGTTGCCGCAGATTTCGGCGCCGCCCGCATCGGCCGCATACTCGCGCTGGCGCGAGATCGAGAGCTGGATGATCGTCGCCGCGATCGGCGCCAAGAGGACGAGCGCCAGCGAGGCGACGAGGCTGAGCGGCGACTCGTCGTCCCCCCCGAACCACATCATCATGTAGGCGAGGTAGGTGATCGCGGCGCCGATCGCCGAGGCGACCGACTGGATCAGGATGTCGCGGTGCTGGATGTGGGCGAGCTCGTGGGCGAGCACCCCGCGCAGCTCGTCCTCGGAGAGCAGTTTGGTGATCCCCTGGGTGACCGCGACCGCGGAGTGCTTGGGGTTGCGGCCGGTGGCGAAGGCGTTGGGCTGCTCCTGCGGGATCATGTAGAGGCGCGGCATCGGCAGGCCGGCGCGCGTCGTCAGTTCGCGCACGATCTGGTAGAGCCGCGGCGCTTCGGACTCCTCGATCGGCTTGGCGCCGCTCATTTTCAGCGCAAGTTTGTCGCTGAAGAAGTAGGAGCCGAGGTTGATCAACAGGGCGATGCCGAGGAAGAGCGCGGCCGTGCTGGGCCCGCCGATCAGCGCGCCGATGACGACCAGCAGCCCCGAGAGGGACGCCAGCAGGATCGTCGTGCGCAGGGTTGCGCCCCAGGTGGACTGCTTGGTGGTGGTCATCGCTTTCGCTCCTGTTCGGGTTTGTGCAGCCTCCGAATTATTGCCCTGGGAAGGCAATCCGGCTATAGGGGTCAACCCCTATTCTCGCCCTGTGACGACCCTGGTCATCGCCGTGCTCGCCATCCTCGCGGTAGCGCTCGCGGCCCACATCGTCAGGCAACGGCGCCGCTTCGCGCCGCTGGAGAAGCTGATCGAGGAGATGGAGAAGGTCGACCTGAGCCGGCCGGGGCCCCTGCTGCCCGACTCGATCGACGGGGTCGGCGAGACCGAGGAGGTCGAGCGGATCGAGCTCGCTTTCCTACGGATGATGCACCGCCTCGAAGCCGAGCGGCGGCGGGCCGGCAGCGCCGCGCTGCAGGCCCAGGAGCAGGAGCGAACGCGGGTCGCCCGTGACCTCCACGACGAGGTGAACCAGTCGCTGACCGGCCTGCTGCTGCGGCTCGAGGCGGTCCGCGAGGCAGCCCCGCCGGAGCTCGAGCCAGAGCTGGCGAGGACCAAGGCGCTGGCCAACCAGGCGATGCGCGAGCTGCTCTCGCTGGCGCGACAGCTTCGCCCCACCGCCCTCGACGACCTCGGCCTCGTCGCCGCGATCGGCGGCCAGGTCGACCAGATCGCTCAGGGGGGCATCGAGGCGACGCACAGCGAGGAGGGCGACTTCGCCGACCTCGGCGACGACGTGCAGCTCGTCATCTACCGCGTCGCCCAGGAGGCCCTCTCCAACGCCGCCCGCCACAGCGGCGCGAAACGGGTCGCGGTGAACCTGAGCCGCTCAGAGCGCGACGTCGCACTGGCGGTCGCCGACGACGGCCGCGGCTTCGCCTTCGATCAGTCCGAGGCCGGCCTCGGCATCGCCGGAATGAGGGAGCGGGCGCTGCTGATCGGCGGCGAGCTGACGATCGAGTCGCGACCGGAGCACGGCACGACCGTGCGCCTCGCGGTCCCCGGCTAGCCTGAGCCAGTGCGCGTCCTGATCGCAGACGACCATGGGATCGTTCGCTCCGGCCTGCGCCTGTTGCTCGAGCGCCAACCGGACATCGAGGTGGTGGCCGAGGCCGCGGACGGGGCCGAGGCCCGCGAGCTGGCGATCCGCGAGCGGCCCGACCTGGCGATCCTCGATGTGAAGATGCCAAAGCTGACGGGGCTGCAGGCGACGCGGGAGATCAAGCGGCAGGCGCCCGAGGTCTCGGTCCTGATCCTCTCCATGCACGACGACGAGCGTTACCTCTTCGAGGCGCTGA
>DATNGU010000185.1:0-4130 GCA_035605775.1 Solirubrobacterales bacterium
CCCGCGAAGCGGGGAGAGGATTAGGGCTGACGAATCCCCACTAAAGTCGCAATGATTCGATCAGATGAGCGGCGCTGTATTGACTGCAGCGTCCGAGTCACTGCAACCGTTTGCCCTCGCCCCGCGGAGCGGGGAGAGCAACTGTGTCGAGTTCTTTCTCATGAAGGGCTCCAGCGGCGGCGGTCGCGGACCATGGCAGTGAGGATCGTGAGGAGCTTCCGCATGCAGGCGACCATGGCGACTTTGTGCTTCTTGCCCCGCTCACGGAGTGCTGCGTAGGTGCGGCGGATGACGGGGTTACAGCGCACGGCCGATAGAGCCGCCATGTACAGCGCTTGGCGAACAGTGGCGCGTCCGCCCCAGCATGTCCGGGTGCCCTTCAATTGGCCGCTGTCTCGGTTAAAAGGGGCAACGCCCACGAGGGCGGCAATCTTCTTGCGATTGAGGAGGCCGAGCTCCGGTAGCTCGGCGAGCATCGTACGAGCGTTGACGGGGCCGATGCCGGGGAACGAGCGAAGCAGATCTTCTTGCTCGCGCCACGCCGGGCTGTTGCGAACGGCTGTATCGATGTCATCGTTGGCACGTTTGAGAGCCTCTTCGAGCCATGCGATGTGCTTCTTGAGCGCCTTCTTCATTCGCTCCGTGGCCGCGATCGCCAGCCGGTTCTTCTCCATCGTCAACATGTCGACGATCTGTCTGCGGCGGCTCAGCAGCTCGTCGAGTTCCTTGGCCTCTTGCGTGGGCAAAGGCCGAGGCTCCGGTTTTACAGCTTCGGCGAATCGTGCCAGCACCCGCGCGTCGATGCTGTCTGTCTTGGCGAGCACTCCGGTCGATTTCGCGAAATCCCGCACCTGGCGAGGATTTACCACCGCCACCGCGATTCCCTCTCCGGCCAAGGCTGCCGCCACCAGGCTTTCGTATCCGCCGGTCGCTTCCAGCACCACCAGCGCAGGCGCCGCTTCTACGAGACGCTTCACCAGCTGGGCGATCCCAGCGTCATTGTTTTCGACCTGTACCATCTCACCGTCGCTGCCGATCGCGACGTCGAGCGTCGCCTTCGCGACGTCGATTCCCACGTACGGTTTCATCATGCTCCTCCCGTTACCTCGGTTTTCGAGTGTTCGGGAAGACCCGGCCGATGCCCTGCCTTGCGGGATACGAGCTTTCGCTCGAGCAACTGTACGGGCTTTGGGCCGGGACCTCGGGCTCGGCGACCCTTGCTCTCCCGCGGCCTTGATGACCTTGGGAAGTGGACGGTCTACCGAGCCCGCTCCCGACCCTTTCAGTAAATCACATACAAGGGTTAGGGAGAGGGGCCCCACTTCAATTGCACCGCCGACCCCTCTCCCGGCGGCCTTCCGCCGCCGACCTCTCCCCGCCTTCGCCTCAAGATTGATCAGAGGAAGTTGATGGAATCATTTGGGCGTAGAGGTGCTCGGCTCTGCGGAGATCTTCGAAACCGCGACCGAGCACCTGCCAGCCCGGAGGACCATTGCTTTTGATATGTCCGCCCAGATCTGCGATCGCCGTAGCGACGTCATCGACTGTGGGCTGAAGCGGGAGGGGCTTGCCTCGCACAATCATGCGCAGGACGGTGAGCTGCCGAGGCGATAAGGCGTCTGTCGCGGGTCGGTGGGGTTCGTCGCGGGCAGTGCTGCGAAGGACGAGAAGCTGCCAGGCGACGGGGATGTAGATACCGAGGAGGTTCTCCAGGCTTGCGAAGCTCTCGAGTTGGGACTGCTCGAAGTTGCAACCAGTCTTGAGTGCCTTGAAGTACTCCTCAATCACCCACCGGGCGCGGTAGCCGTCGATGATTTCTTCGACCTGCTCTTGAGTGTCGACTGGCTCAGATGTGAAAAGCCGCCATTCCACCGGAGGCTCGCCGGACATTGGCTCCGGCTCCCAAACGCGAACGACGTTCACGGCGATCGACGCCGGCAACTCAGGGTCAAAGGCAGCCTTGGGCTTGTGCAAGGTGACTCGGGTGGTCGAGACGGCAAGCTGCGCCAGACGAGCGCGACGTGCAGGATTCCGCCGTCGGTTCTCCGGCTGTCGCGCCGGGGGTCGGGCTGAAAGCTTCACTTCTCGACTGAATCGCAGAGGGGTCGACTCCACTGCCCTCGACAACAGGCCTTCGTCGATCAGCCGTTCCTGACCACTGCGGATGATGAAACGCCGCCCGTTTCCGACCAACGCGGACAGCAGCTCGTAGATGTCTGCTTCGCGATCCATCACGTGAATGGCTTCGATATCCCCCAGTTGCTCGCTGGAGACATCGACACCGCGCCGCCATCGCAGCGACTCCCGCTCCGGATCCTTCTTCCGCGCGACATTGTCCCGCCGGCCCTTGCGTGCGGTACGCACGATCGTTTCGATTCCCAGAACGCCAAGCGGAGTACGCCGCCCGTCAGCGCTCACCGCCAACTTGAAATGGGCGATGAATCCATCGCGGCGGTTTCTGCTCAGCAGACCGAGTCCTTCTCGCTCCGTCGAGAATTCGAACTCCGTGGTGTCGCTGACGACCAGAACCTTCTTCGCCACGCGAGCACGCGCGACTGTCGCTGCCACATGCCCGGCTATCACCCGGCCGAGCGTAACCTGCCGATTTGAAAGGAAGCGATACGCACCCTCCCGCGCCGCCGTACTGCCCATCGCCCTCGGCAAGCTCGCGCCCGGTCTTTCGACCAACGCTGCCGCCATTCGCTGAACCCGCGTCCTTAGCCGCGGGTCTTCCAGTACTACTCCCTCGAACTCCGCACGTACTTCGGGAACCAACATGCCTCCTCAGAGATCATGCTGGCCCACCGACGTCCAGAGACTTGTGTGGGATCTTGAGCCGCCTTCGCGGGGCGAGGTGCAGATCTCATCGCCGCGGCTCGATCAATTTCGAGCGGATCCTTCAGGGGCTAGGGAGAGGGGTCTGGGCGCTTAGCCGCAGCTTCCGTCGGGCTTGACCGGTCCGCACTCGAAGGTCGGACAGCAGCTGTTCGGATCGGTGCCGGTCTGCTTGGCGCACGCACACGCCGGCGCTGCGCACGATCGCGGCGCGGTGCTGGCGGGGTCAGAGCGCATGCACACCGGACAGGTGTACGTCTCGCAGCAGCTGTTCGGATCGACGCCGGTCGGGATCGGCATCTGCCCATTCGGGCAGACCGGCGCGAACGTCGGGCAGGTGGCCGGCTTCATCGGATCGCACGTCGGCTTCTGCGGCACACACTGGCCGGCGCACGTGCGCCCCTTGCACGCGCCGCTGGCGTCGCACATGCAGCTCGGGTCATTGAGGTCACAACCACAGGCCGGCGGCGTGGGCGGCACGAGTTTGCCGGTCGCCGGATCGGTGGTGGTCGTCATCGTCGTCGTTGTACCGCTGCCGGTGCTGCCCGGCGTGCACGACCATTCTCGGCACTGGACGTCGCACATCTGGCCCATCGGGCAGTCCGTGTTGGCCTGGCAACCCGTCTGCGGCACGTTGGGGACGCAGATGCCGTAGCAGCCCGGCTCGGGCGGACACTGCAACACCTCCCAGCCGCAGCTGCCATCCGCGTTCAACAGACAACGCCCGGTCGGACCGGAGACGCCGCCGCCCGGGCACATGCCGACTGGCTGACCCAGCTGCGGCCCGCACTTGACCGGATCGCACACCTGGCGCATCGGGTCCGCCACCGTCGTCGTCATCGGCGGCAACCGGCAAGCAGAGACGTCGCACTTCTCGCCCGCCGCGCACGACGAGTTGTCCTTGCAGATGCCACGTGCCGGGCGGCACGCGCACGGACCCATGCAGTTGTCGACGCCGGCGCAGACCAGCTCCTCGCCCGCTTGGCAGTTGGGATACGTGCAACCGCAGCGGCCGATGGCGTCGGGCGCCACCGCGCCCGTCGCGTCGACGATCTTGTCGCACGGGCACTGATAGATCGGGCAGCAGTCGCCGGTCTGGCCGAGGACGATCGGCATGACGTTGGGCCCGCAATACGGCAGCGCCAGCGTGCACGCGGCGTTGGTCGCGTCGCACCCGCACATCTCCCCCTTCGCCGGATCGCAGCCCGTGCCGTCGCTCTCGCAGCGATACGCCGGACAGCAGTCCTGGATCGCGGTGCCGATCCACAGCTTCGTGCCGGCGGGACAGATCGGAG
>DATNGU010000186.1:0-2420 GCA_035605775.1 Solirubrobacterales bacterium
CACTGGCACCGCCCTCACGCCCGCCGGCAGCGCAACGTCGACGCCGGTGACGACTCCCCGCCGGCGGGCGTTGCCGAACGTGACCTCGACCACGGACCCGAGCCGAACCTCGTCCGGGACCTCGTACGTGAACTCGCGCGCCAGACCGCGCGCAGTGACGAGCGGGAAGACCGACGCGTACCGGCTCACGGCGCCAGCCTAGAGCCGGAAGGTGACGCTAGCCGCCGGCCGCTTCGATGATCAGCTCGGTGCCGAAGCCGAGGAACAACCCGAGCAGCAGCATCCAGGCCACGAGCAGCTTCACCTCGAAGCGTCGAAGCACTCCGAGCAGCTCGATGACGACGTAGAGGATCGAGCCGGCCGCGACGGCGAGGAACGCCACCTCGAGCCACTCGTTCGTCCATGACCGCCCGATCAACGTCCCGACGAAGGTCGGAGCGCCGCCGATCACGCCGAGGAGGCCCAGGTAACCCCAGCTCGGAGGCTCCGGCTCGCCGGCCATGGGGCCGACGATTCCGAAGCCCTCGGTCGCGTTGTGCGCCGCAAACCCGATCACCAGCGCGAGAGCAAGCCCGATCTCGTCAGCCGCCGCGGACTGGCCGATCGCCAGCCCTTCGGCGAAGTTGTGCACGCCGATGCCGGTCGCGATCAGCAGCGCCAGCCACTGGCCTGCCGTCAATCGCCCCACCCACGAGCGCTCGAACTCTGCGGCCGAGGCCGCGCCGGGCCCCAGCATGGAGCGCTGGCGGTGGCGACCCATCCAACGGTCGTAGTAAACGAGGCTCATGAGCCCGGCGATGATCCCGCCTCCGAAGACGAGCCCGAAACCGACGAGGTCGGTCCACTCGTGCTCCTCCGCCGCCTCCTCAACGGGCAACCAGCCGTGGGAGACGACGTCGAAGAACAGGAAGAGCAGGATGCCCGTGGCGATCGCCATGAAGGCCGCCTTGAGGCGCACGTCCGCGCCCCGATAGCGCCCGAGCGGGAGGCCGAGGAAGATCGTGAACCCGGCGATTGCGCCGAGGAGAAGCGTCTGGCCAAAACTCATGTAAGGGTCACCTTACACGAGCAGCCCACTAGGATTCGCGAGGTGGCGCAGGGCCATTCCGTAGACGAGTACCTGGAGACGATCTACTTCCTCGCGTTTCCGATCGGCGAGTACTTGCCGCAGCGCACGGGCTCGCCCACACTGGCCTCGCGCGTGGCCGAGATGCTCGGCGTTTCGCGCGCCTCAGCCGGCGAGATGCTGAAGCGGCTCGAAGCCGAAGGCCTCGTCGAGCGCGGCGAGCACAAGGAGGCGATCCTCACCGCCACCGGCCGCGAGCGCGCCGAGCAGGTCGTCCGCAAGCACCGGATCGTCGAGCGGCTGCTGACGGACTTCATGGGCTACACGCCCGCCGAGGCGCACGTCCACGCCGACGAGATCGGCGAGAGCTTCAGCGACGACATGATCGAGCGCGTCAGCGAGAAGCTCGGCCACCCCGACCGCTGCCCGCACGGCTGGCCGGTCGACACCGACTTCGAGCAGGCCGAGAACAAGGAGCTCGCCCCGCTGGCCCACCTGGGGCCGGGCTCACGTGGCGAAATCGTCCGCCTGGCCGAGCACGACGGCGAGCTGCTGCACTGGTTCTACGACCAGGGCTTCGTCCCCGGCGCCGAGGTCGAGGTGCGCGAGACGCAGCCGGCGGCCGAACAGCTCACCGTCCACCTGGACGGCCACGAGCAGACGATCGCGGAGAAGGCCGCCGCAGGCCTGTTCGTGCGCCCGACCGGCTAGGCGTCCGCGTCGATCGTGCAGCCTTCGCCGGGGCTGAGCCGGACCGTCGCCTCGACGAGCGCGCCTGCCTTCGCCTCGATCTCGCTGCTGCACCGGTCGGTGGGAGGGTCGAGTAGTCCGCAGTTGCCGTCGCACGGACGCTGGAAGCTGACCAGCCGGTAAAAGCCCGGCTGCAGAAGCACCTTGGTCTCGAGCGTCTTCCGGCCCTTCAGGCGCACCTGCACCACCTTCTTCTCGTCCTGCTCGACTCGCACGTACGAGTACGAGCCTTCGATGTAGAGCGAGCCTCCCACCCACTCCTGTCGAACGTGGAGCTTCGCCGGATACGCCGAGCGAGGCGCCGGCTGCGAGCCTCCGCACCCCGCGAGCACCACCACCGTGAACAGCGCGCCGAGTGCAGCGGGTAACAGCCGTAGCATCACGTGCCGGTTATACGCCGCAGCCCTGCCGGTTCGACACTCCGAGGCCTCCAAGTAACAGACTGTTACTTGCTCCGGAAGCGCGTCTGTGTTCCGGAGACATGCTGGACGAACGCGTCCGGATGCTGGACTCGAAGCGCCACATCGAGCAGGACTTCGCCGGTCGAGACGCGGCGCGGCCGGGCTCGTGATCGCTGGACGTGGAGGCGCACCTGCTCGTAGCT
>DATNGU010000187.1:0-21332 GCA_035605775.1 Solirubrobacterales bacterium
ACCCCGTTGCCGGTGTAGCCGGCGGCGATAAAAGCGCGGCCACCGCGCAGTGGCACGACAAGGGGCAAGTGGGTGGGAGAGACGTCGACCGGGCCGCCCCAGGCGTGGGTGAGCCTCCTCCCCACGAGGCCGGGGAAGTAGTCGCGCAGCCGGGCGGCGGCCCCCGCCACAACCGTGGGGTCGAGCTCGGCCTTGCCGCGCAATCGCGCCCCCATCGCGATCCGGCCACCGCCCCAGCCAAAGGCGATGCGCCCGTCGGACGTAGTGCGGAAGTAGTCGATCAGGGCGCGACTGTCGGTGATGCACTCGCCCCCGTCCCAGCCGATCTCCTTGAGCAGATCGGGCACGGGCTCGGTGAGGACGATGTGGGAAGAGCTGATGGTGAGGGCGTCGCGAAGCGGCGCCCTCGGCGCCTTGGCGGCGCCGCCGATCGCGACCACGGCGGCGCTGGCGCGGACCAGGCCGCTGGGGGTTTGTGCCTCGACTTCGCCTGGCGCAGCCCGCAGCCGGCGCACCGGCGAGCGCTCGCAAACCACGACCCCCGCCGCCAGCAGCCGCTCGCGCAGGCCATGAGCAAGACGGGCTGGCTGCACCGTCGCCGCGCCGGGATAGAAGGCGCCGCTGCGGAACGCCGGCGAGGCGCAGCGCCTGGCGACCTCAGCCGGGCTGAGCGGCTCGATCGCATCGTCCTCGCCGAGGTCGCGGCAGGCGGCCAGAGCCTCGTCCCAGACCCCATCGTGGGCGACCGCCGTGGAGACCTGCAGATAGCCGCCGGGGCGAAACCAGGCATCGACGTCCTGCTCGCGACAGAAGGACCCGATCGCCGCCACCGCCCCCTGTGCCGCCCGCGCCACGGCCAGCGCCGCGTCGTCCCCCCAACGCATCCGCATATTGGGAAGCGAAAACCACATCACGTTGCAGAAGCCGCCATTGCGCCCACTCGGCCCCTCCCCACACGTCTCCGCCTCCAGCAGCACCACCCGCGCCTCGGGCTCCAGCACCTTGATCTGCCAGGCAGCCCACATCCCGGTGTACCCCCCGCCGATCACAACCACATCAGCCCCCCGCTCCCCAACCAGCTCCGGCGCCGGCTTGACGTCGCCGGCCTCCTCCAACCAGTAGCCGTACGCCGTGTGCTTCATGAGCTGAGTCTCGCACGGGTCCACAGGAGGGCAGAGGGTGTCCCTCCGCCGCAGCGGCGTCCTCTTTTTCGCCCCAACCGCAATCTCGGACGGCCGCGAAATCCGAGGCGAAAAACCCAGCAAGACGGAGGGACACCCTCTGCCCTCCCCCATACACTCTTGCGATGCCGACCTTCGACGCCCTAGCCAACCTGCCGCTGGAGATCGAGGGCTACGAGCTGCAGGGGCTCGAGCTGCAGATCCCCGGCTTCGAACGCCTCTCGACTGTGATCCACCTCTGGGGGAGTGGCGAGGACGGACTCGGGGAGGACGTCACCTACGACGCCCTCGACCACGTTGCCCTGCAGGACGCCGGGCCCTCACTCGACCTGACCGGGTACGCGACGCTGGGCGAGTTCTGCGAGTTCATGGGCGAGGTCGACACCTTCCCGGCCGAGCCGCAACGCGAGGTCTCGCGCCGCTACCGTCGCTGGGCGTTCGAGGCGGCGGCGCTGGATCTGGCCCTGCGCCAAGCCGGCACTGGCATCGCGGCGGCGATAGATCGGGAACCGCAGCCGGTCGAGTTCGTCTGCTCGATGCGCCTCGGTGGCGGGCCCGAGGAGCCCTCCTCGATCGAGACCCTGCGGCGCAAGCTCGACCCCTACCCCAGCCTGCGCTTCAAGCTCGACCCGACCAACGACTGGACCGACGAGCTGATCGCGGCACTGGTTGAGGCGGGCGCCGTCGACTCGCTCGATCTCAAGGGCTTCTACAAAGGCACCGTGGTCGATGTCGAGACCGACCCCGAGCTCTACGCGAAGCTGATCGAGGCCTTCCCCCACGCCTGGCTGGAGGATCCCGACGTCACCGACGAAACGCGGCCTCTGCTAGAGCCGGTCCGCGACCGCCTCACCTGGGACGCACCGATCCACTCGATTGCCGATATCGAGGCGCTGCCTTGGCCGCCGAAGATGGTCAATGTCAAGCCCTCCCGGATCGGTGGCCTGCGCGACCTCTGCGAGACCTACGACTACTGCGCCGAGCGGGGGATCGGCGCCTACGGCGGCGGCCAATGGGAGCTCGGTGTCGGCCGCGGCCAGATCCAGGTCCTCGCCTCTCTCTTCCACCCCGACACGCCGAACGACACCGCGCCCCGTGGCTACAACGAAGCGGAGCCGCCGGCGGGACTGCCGGTGAGTCCGCTGCAACCGCAACTGACCCCGACCGGCTTCCGCTGGGCGGATATGAGGCTTAGGGCGGCCTGACGCCCACTTCGGCCAGCCGAAATCGCCGTTTCGGCTACGTTCTCCCCAGATCGCCCCGCCGAGCAAGGAGCCGAAATGGCCGAGAAGAGCTTCGCCGCCGCCCTCAACGAGCAGATCGCCAACGAGTTCGCCGCCTCCCAGCAGTACGTCGGGGCTGCGGTCTACTACGACGCCGAGACGCTGCCCCGCCTCGCCCACTTCTTCTACCGGCAGGCGGTGGAGGAGCGTGAGCACGCGATGATGATGATCCAGTACCTGCTCGACGTCGACGAGGCGGTCCACATCCCCGACATCAAGTCGCAGGAGACCACCTACTCGGACGGGAGCGCCCCGGTGCGGATGGCGCTGGAGCAGGAGAAACGGGTCGGCGAAGAGATCTACGCGCTGTTCGAGCTGGCGCGCGACGTCAAGGACTACCGGGCCGAGCAGTTCATGCAGTGGTTTGTCAAGGAGCAGGTCGAGGAGGTGGCGCTGATGCAGGATCTGCTCAACGTCGTCGAGCGCTCCAAAGAGAACCTGCTGCTGGCCGAGGATTACATCGCGCGGGAGAACCCGGGCGAAGATGGCAGCGACCCGACCGCTCCGCCCCCCGCCGGCGGCTGATCAGCCGAGCCAGCCCGCTTTCTTGCGCATTGCCGTGATGCGGCGGAACTCGGCGATGTCCTCGCGCAGGGCCGCCGGGGCCGGGGCGGGAAGGAAGCGAGCCGGCAGCGGCGACTCGACCACGCCGGACTCACCGCCAGTAACCCGGTAGGCGCGGGCGCCGCGCTGGGCGGTCACGGCGGCGGGCGGGCCGGAGCCCTCCCAGATCAAACCGGCGTAGTCGTCGAGGCCATAGCCGTCCGGCATACCGCCGCCGACCGCGTCGAGGTAGGCCGCGCGACGGTCCGGTTCGTTGTTGTAGTGGACGCAAAGGCTGCCGCCAAGCAACCCGAGGCCAGCCCCCGGCAGTGGCTTGCCCGAGGACTTGGTGATCCCGGCCTCAAACCAGCACATCGCGCCCGCACTCTGGCCGGCGAGCACCACCCCCTGTCGCCAGGCGAGGCTGAGGATCGCGCTCAGCTCATGCGCCTCCCAGACCGCGAGCAGGTTGAGCAGACTGCCCCCGCCGACGTAGATCAGGTCCTGTTCGAGCAGATGGTCTCGCAGCTCCATCGGGCGGCTGCCGAGCCGAAACAGCGACAGGTCGGAGAGGTCGCAGGGCCGCTCGCCGAAGGCCGAGTAGAAGCGGCCGATCTGCTCGGACGTATCGCCGCTGGCGGTTGGCAGGATGCAGATCCGTGGCCGCCCAGCCGCCCGCGTCCTCGCCAGTCGCAACATCAGCTCGCAGACCGCCCGATCGGCGGGCCGTGATGTGAAGTCGTGCCCGCCGAGGGCGAGAATTCGGGTAATCATCGACGGCCTGTGTCCATCAGGCCGCCAGCGACGTCGACATTGCCTCGGGCAGCGGGACAAGGGGAGGCGCCCCGGAATCCCCCAGATAGGCGGTCGCGATCCTCATCTCCACCACCCGCTCACCGACCACATCGAGCCGGTAGCCGCGCGCCGATGAGCGCGAGGCGACGACCCGGTTTAGCTCGGTACCGACGAAGTGCAAAGCGGCGCCGTCTTCGGCCGCGTAGCCCGGCCGCATTCCGGCACGAAGGAAGTCGTAGTAGGAGCGGCGGCGGCTGGAGCCGGGTTCGTAGTGGACGCAATTGCTGAACGGCAGCATCCCCAGCCCCTCGACCTGCTTGGGCACGCCGTGGAACCCGGTAACCGCCTCGGAAAACCAACATAGAGAGCCGGCGGAGAGCCCGCAGAGGAGGACGCCCCGGTCCCACGCCTCGTGCAGGATCGCGTCGATCCCGTGCGCCCGCCACGCCCCGAGCATGCTGACCACGCTGCCCCCGCCGACATAGATCAGGTCCTGTTCGAGCAGATGGGAGCGCAGGTCCTCCGGCCCCTGCTCGCGGCGGAAGAGGGAGATATGACTGGCCTCGCAGCGATCGGCCGGGAAAGCACGGTAGAAGCGGACGATGTAGTGATCGGCATCGCCGCTAGCCGAAGGTAGGAAGCAGACCTTCGGTCGCTCCTTTTCACACAGCCCGAGCACGTAGTCGTCCAGCAGCGGGTTGCCCGATTCCATCGAGAACCCACCCCCGCCGAAAGCGACAATTTGGCGGAGCGTCTTCTTCATCGTTAGATGGTGGCGGCGTCTCGGGGCACCACGGTTGTACATCGGTCCGAAGTTTTGAGTAGCACCCTCGCCCGCGTGTACAGCGCCACGGTTGCCGCTCGGGGGCCATCCCGTCCGCGTTCCCAGGCGGAGATGAATTGTTAATCGGGTACTGATTCGTCCACAGAGTCCCGCACGGGGTGTACAATCGCGTTTACCGAAACACGGCTGTCTGCGAGGAGTTCAGATGCCTACCGCACCGCCCAACGACGGCACGCCGTCCGCCCCCCAGGATCTCAGCGGCGTAATCGAGCGAGAGCAGCTGCCGGCTGGACGGGGCGACCTGGCAGAGCCGCTGATCGCCCATTCGCAACGGGAGCGGATCTTGATCGCGATGGCCGACAGCTGCGCGATCAAGGGCTACGGCGCGACGACGATCTCGGACATCGTCGAGCCGGCCGGCGTTTCCCGCGCCACCTTCTACGAGCTCTTCAAGGACAAGGAGGACTGCTTCCACGCCGCAATGGAGGTCTCGCTTGCCGACGCGATGGGGCGGATCGTGTCCGTCTACTCGCCCGACAAACCCTGGGCGACGATGGTCCGCGACGCCGCCGCCTCCTTCCTCGATCTGCTCGCCAGTCGCCCGGCCTTCGCCCGCATGGCCCTGGTCGAGGCACCGTCCTCCGGCGATCGGGCCTTCGAGCTCTACGCCTCGGGCAAGCGGGTGCTGCAATCACTGCTCGACCGTGGCCGCGACGACCCAGTTGAGGAGGAAGCAATTCCCTCCAGCGCCGGTCGTGCCGCGTTGTCGGGCGCGGAGTCGTTGATCGTCGGCCAGATCCTCGCCGGCAACGCCAAGCGACTGCGGGAGCTACTGCCGGACATCGTCTACATCACGACCGTCCCCTACCTCGGTCAGGACGAGGCGCTGCGCCAGTCCCGCCAGGCCGAGAGACTCCTAAGTTCACCCGGAGGCTGACCGGCTTGGAGCGGGCAGTGGAGGAAGGGCCGTGGCGCCCTCCGCGCGGCAGGCATCGGCTGCCGCCGGAGATGGTTGCGCGCTCCCAGCGTGAGCGACTACTGGAGGCCGCAGTGCGCGTCGTCGCCGCAAAGGGCTACGCGGCGATGACGATCGGCGACCTGACCAAGGAGGCGGGCGTCTCCCGCACCACCTTCTACGAGCTGTTCGAAGACAAGGAATCCTGTTTCTTGGCTGCCTACGACAACGCGGTCGAGGGGCTGGTCCGGCGCGTGGTCGGGGCATACGAGTCCGAGCAGAACTGGCCCGACCGGGCCGCAGCAGGCCTGGCAGCTCTACTCACGGCGTTGGCCGAGGAGCCGGCGCTGGCACGGCTGTCGCTGGTTGACATCGGCAATGCGGGCCCGGCCGCGCAGCGGCGCTACCGGGCGGCTGTACAGAGACTGACGCCCCTATTCGAGGAGGGTCGCGATTTCGCTCCCGGCGGTCGCGGCCTGCCCGCGAATACCTCGCGGATGGCCATCGGCGGGGTCGCCGGCCTGCTCTCCGACGAGCTGGTAGCGGGACGTGCAGAGCGGCTTCCCAGCTTGCTTTCGGATGTTCTTTTTGCCACGCTAGTTCCCTATATCGGTCCAGACGCGGCTGCCAGGGAGGTGGACAGACTGATTCGATAAACGTCCACGTACATGTTGCCGCTATGATTCATATACCCGATAGTTCAACCCTGGCGGGTCCGATGGCAGGCAGCGAAACGCGGCGTCAAGTGATCCTGGAGGCGATGGTACGAGTCGTCGGGCGCCAGGGATACAAGGCCACCTCGGTCGCCGATGTCATCGAGGAGGCGGGCACCTCCCGCACTACCTTCTACAAGCACTTCGAGGACAAGCACGAGTGCTTTCTCGCCGCCTACGACATGGTGGTCGAACGGGTGCTCGACGAAGTGATCGCCAACTGCGACGGGGAGCAGGCCTGGCTGGAGCGCGTGCGGATCGGGTTGACGACGATCGTCGATATGTTCGCCCTCGATCCCCAGCTTGCCCGGACCGCGATCGTCGAGGTCGCCGCAGCTGGAGCCGACGCCCGGCAGCGCCACTGGAACGCAATCAGCAGGTTCACCGAATTCCTCGAGGATGGCAAGGAGTTGTCCGGTGGCCGCGAGCTACCCGAGAACATCGCCCTGATGGCGGCCGGGGCCGTCTCCGGCCTGATTTTCGACGAGCTCCTCACCGGGAGGGCGGAGCGACTACCCGAACTGCTGCCGGATTTGCTCTTTGCGATGCTGGTCCCCTACATCGGGCCCGGCGCCGCGACCGAAGAGATGCGTAAGGCGGCGGCTGGCTGAGGCCCTCGCGCCTCAAGGGTTGCCCATCTCCCGAGATCCCGTTTCCTAGACGGCGCCGATCTCGCGACGCAGTTTGGCGCGCACACGATGCAGCCGCACCTTTACCGTGCCTTCGGGAATGCCGAGGCGACGAGCAATCGCTGCCTGGGTCAGATCCTCGTCGTAGCGGAGCCGCACCAGCTGCCGATCGCGATTGTTGAGGCGGTCGATCGCTGCGTGCAAATCCGCCTGTTCCACCGTCGCCAGGACCCGCTCGTCATCGGCGCCATGCGCGACCTCGATCGTGTCGACTGGGTCGGGCCGGAGGCGACCGAACTCGCGAAAGGCCTCGTTGCGGACGATTGCCGCCAGCCACTGCTTGCGCGCGGCACTGTTCCGCAGGGTCGACCGCCGCCGCCAGGCCCGGAGCACGGCATCCTGAGCGATGTCTTCGGCCTCTGTCCGGTTCTTCGCGTAGCGATAGGCGAAGCGCAGGCACGTCCGGTGGGCCTCATCCCAATCCCACCCGTCGCCAGCATTCGTTCCCTGGGCTGCTCGGTGATCGAGACGGCGGACCTCCACGATCGGAACAAACTAGCAGATTTGAGCAATGGAACGTTGTAGATCATTCGCCGGTCCCGAGAGTCATGGGAGCAAAAGCAGCAGTCCAATCGGGGGGCCATGGAGCCGAGCAAGCCTACGACGCGATCGCCCCGGTATATGACGATTTCACTGCTCATCACGACTACGAGTTGTGGTTGGGCAACATCCTTCCTGAGCTCCGTCGCCACGGGTTGCGCGGGCATCGCCTGCTCGACGTCGGCTGCGGAACCGGGAAGAGCTTCCTGCCGATGCTCGAGCGAGGTTGGGATGTCACCGCGTGCGACATCTCGGCCTCGATGCTCGAGTTGGCGCGAGCCAAGGCTGGGGATGCAGCGTCGTTAACCGTGGCGGATATGCGTGAGCTACCGGTTTTCGGTGAGTTCGACCTCGTCTGGGCGCTGGATGACGCGGTCAACTATTTGGTCAGCGCAGAAGAGATGAGCGACGCATTGAGCGGGATGCGGGCCAACCTGGCACCGGGCGGACTGCTGATGTTCGACGTCAACACCCTGCAGGCCTATCGCACCTTCTTTGCCGAAGTCCAACGGGTTGAGCAGGGTGGCCGACAGCTCGTATGGCGCGGCCAGGCGACGCCTGAGACGCCGGCAGGTTCGATCAGCGAAGCACGCTTCGAAATCGAGTCAGAAGGAGAAGTCAAGACCCATATCCATCGCCAGCGCCACTTCCCTGAAGCGGAGATGCTTGAGCTGCTGAGGGCTGCGGGGCTCGAATGCCTCGACGTCTTCGGCCACGGCTTCGACGCCGTCCTCAAGCAACCGGTCGAGGAACTGATCCACTCCAAGGTCGTCTACATCTCCCGCGCGACCTAGCCGGACTCTAGAGAATCTGTTGCTCAATAAACCCCGCGATAAGCACCAACCAGCCGGCCACCTCGGCGATGATCAGACTGACCATGAAGGCGTGCGTGCCCTTAACCGGGTCGCGGAACTGGTTGTCGGTGTCGCGGCGCCAACCATGCAGGACGTACCCAGCCACTGCGGCGAAGAAATAAACTGCCAGCGCCCCGGCCGCGAGCAAGTTAACGGCAGTGCCCCAGCCGCTCAACTCAACGAAGGTCGCGACCAAGAGCAACGCAAAGCTGTAGAGAAGTGCCGCGCGATGGGCAATGTCGACATACGGGTGAGCGGTGCTCTCCTCAGACTCGACGATCTGCCTGTACTTCCAAACTCCCAGCAGCAATGCCCAGAGGAACATGATTGCCGCGGCAAGCAGCAACGCCTTCGTATCTCCCCCAAGCTCCACGCTGTGAATGCTACCCCCTGAATATCATTGTCGACACACCACCTGATATGTGCACATTTTCAGACGAACAACGGCATTACTCAGAAATTGACCTTTCTTTCTTCTGAAGATTAAAAATGACAGTTCGGAACGGCTAATGGAATCGGTGAGCTCAAAACAGATGTGGGCGCGGCGCGAAGGTAGCGTGACACCGTGGTTTGGTTTAGGTGTGTGGCAAAACCTATTTAGGTACACACAAGTAGTTCAGTCACCCAAAATGGCCTGGAAAGACCCGTTGGCTAGCTACTTATATTCTGTAGACTCGTAAGGAAATAGCTGGCAGGCTCGGCGCGTGTCGGAGGTGGCTCTCAAGGCTCTTGGCGAAGCGATACGTACCCGACGGGGCGAAATCGATGGTCTCTCACAAGAGGGACTCGCTGACCTTGCCGGAATGCATCGCACTTACGTCAGCGAGATCGAGCGCGGGTTACGAAACCCGAGCTTCCGCAACCTCTTTAAGCTCGCGGCCGCACTCGAAGTTCCGCTGTCGGAGCTAGTCAGTCAATCCGAGCGCACAGTCGGGGACGATCAGTTAACTTCCGAAGCCTAGGTCACAGGGCTAACGAGGCTGAAACTCTCAACCGGGTCGTGTAGCACCAATGAGGTGTCATCACACCCCCTATAACTCGCAGTCACTGGACGAGGTGTACTCGTACGGTGATATCAGGCACCTTTCGAGATAATGTGACGGGAGCGACGGGACTCGAACCCGCGACCTCCGGCGTGACAGGCCGGCGCTCTAACCAGCTGAGCTACGCCCCCTTGGGCTGGACGAAAGATCGTCCGGCGGGGATTATCTCAGGGTCGCTGGACTTGCAGCTTGAAGCCCCCGCCGGCATGGCGTGAGGACCGGACCGCAACCCGCAACCGGGACTGCCCACAGACGGTGTAGTTGAGCTGCTGATCGAAGTCGCGACCATGCCTCGAGGTGCGCAGCACCCGGCCTGCCGGGTTTTGCAAGCTCAGGTCATAGCGGGGTAGGCCCGCTGGCCGTAGGCTGACCGCTCCGTCGAGCGGGGTCCGGAAAGCCCTCAAGGCAGCTCCATCCTGGCGGGGCGGGACGCGGCCGCTCAATTTGAATGCGGTACGGCCCAGCCAGGGATCGAGGGTGTCCTCGCGGATTGCCTGAAAGGCAAACGCGTCCGGCTGCAGGGCACGCACCCAGCGCCAGGGCACCCCGCTATCGGGGAATCGGTATTGGGCGAAGCTCTCGGCGAATGCCTCGCCCGGATCGCGGAAGTAGTGCAGACCCTCGTTGCCCGGGAACAACGCCCCTGCCCGCGATCGCTGACAGACGTGCTCGTAGCTCGACCACCGAGCTGTGCCCCAATCGATAGCCGCGGGAAAAGGCGGTGGGCTTTCGCGGTGCCGTGCGACGTGGTGGCCATACTCATGGGCGAGAACGAATTCGCGGCTCGCGCCGTCGGGAGCAGGCGCATCGTTGCCGCTGATGACGATCTTGTCTTCGCCCCCGTAGTAGCAAGCTTGGGCGCCGAAGCCGCAATCGAATTCGATTTGAGAAGGCGTGTCGAGCTGGACGGTTAGCAAGTCCATCTCGAAGCCATGGATAAGGGTGCCGAGGAAATTGGCGATCTGCTGGGGATTCGCCGCGGTGCAGGCCGCTTCACAGGCTGCGGTGACGGCAATCGCGACGGTTTCGCCGCTGCTGTCGCCGATTGGGTAGCGATTCGCCAAGGCGCTGGCAGAAATGCGCGCGGAACCAACGCTGGGCGCCGCTATGACGGTGTCGCGCGGTCGCGCGGTCGCCGCCGGAGCGACGAGGAGAAGGATCATGGCTATACCCGTAAGCGCCCCCGCCGGGCGCTTGCTCAAGGGGCGGGCCCCGGCTCTATCTCGTATGCCTTCGGCGTCAGCGAGGCGGAAGGGGGGCGGCGCGCCGGTAATGCGCGGTTTGCCGTCACGCCGCCCCCTCGCTTCGTCCGGCGACCCGCCCGGAGCGGACGTACCGGGTCGAAGGCAAGCAACGAGTCCAAGTGGTCGGCCGCACCCCTTTGGCGATCGAAGCGGTCATCGCCGTCAATTAGGGCGGCACCCTGTTCTGCGCCGCCTGGAGCGACAGGAACAAAGCGCGTGTCAGCCATCGGCGCCATCACAATTGAAGACCGTCAGGAGCACCGGGCGGAGCCCTGGCGCCGGAGTGCTTCTGACCTTCACCTCGACTCCCAAACACGGTAGCTCGACTGGGGCTGCGGTGGGGAAAACCCATCATCCGCCGCCGTACCGAGTTCAGATGCCGCTGTCTGGCGCGGGGCTAATATGGAGCCGATGGGAGGGAGCGCAAATTGATCATCGAGAGAACCGAGAACCCGACTTGGCTGTCGAACGCCTATCTGGTCGCCGACGAACCTGGCGGCACGGGAGTGCTGATCGACGGCAACGACGATCTGGCCCCGCTGCTGGAGCAGGCTGAGCGGGAAGGGATCGAGATCGCGCACGTTCTCGTCACCCACCCCCACCTCGACCACATCGCCGGCTTGGCCGAGGCCCGGCAGCGGATCGGCAATCCGCCGCTCGTCGCCCATCCTGAGACCGCAGCGGAGCTCGACGAGGACGTCGCCGAGACGATCGCCGACGGGGGGAAACTAAGCACCGGCGGCCTCGAGATCGAGGCGATCGCTACCCCCGGACACGCCGCCGGCCACCTCGCCTTCCTCGTCAACGGGAGCGACCTCTTCACCGCCGACGTCCTCTTCAAGGGAACGGTCGGAGGAACCATGGCGCCAGGTGCCAGCGGCTTCGCCGATCTGAAGGCCTCGGTGATGCGACTGATGGAGCTACCACCGCAGACGCGCGTTCATCCCGGCCACCGCGAGCCGACCACGATCGGCGCCGAGCTGGACGACAACCCCTTTGTGCGGATCTGGCGTGGCCTCGATGAGACCGGCGAGGAGGAGGTCACGGTCTGGGACCGCCCAGCCACGCTGAAGCTCTGGGCGCCCGACTACGACGGCGGCAACAAGGCCTGGATCGTCTTCGGCGACGACGGCACCGAGGCCATAGTCGGCGGCTCGCAGGTCGTTCGCGGCTAGGGACGTGCCGTCACTTAGGGGTCGCTATGGGTGCCTAAGTGACGGCACGTCGGCCGCTGGGGCTAGCGGATGACGGCTTCCATCAGGATCCAGCAGCCATCGGTGGCGGTGGCGGGGCTGAACGGCTGCGGGGCGTACTTGCCGTTGAGGTAGATCAGGGTGTTGTCGCCGCCAGAGGAACAGCGCACCATCGAGGTGCTGCCCTTCGTGTACATGGCGAGCTGCTCGCCCTTCTTCACGGGTACGTTCACGTTGAACGACTCGACCCGGTAGTTGTCGCTTTCCCAGTTGGCTTCGGTCTGACCCTGGTAGGCGATCTTCGGGCCGCCACGGACAACTTTGGCTTCGTTGGAGCCGAACAGGGTCGAGCGCTTGACCTTGGCGATCTGGAGCCTGAAGACCCCCGGCCCGCCCGCGATCAGCCGGATCTTCCTGATCGTGCCGCTGCGCGGGGCCAATTCGCCACCGTCGGGGCGTCCGTAGGCTTCGTTCTGGACCATCGTGCATTGCAGAATGCTTTCCTGGCTGCAGGCCAAGCCCGGCAACGAGTTCGACGGCTGGACGGTCGGGTCGAGCTTGGCGCCGAATTTGACCGGCGCCTTGGCCAGGCCGGTCGCGGGGGCGACCATCAGGGCGAGGGCGGCGGCGGCTGCGATGAGGACGGCGAGGCTGGTGCGGAACATTGGAATCTCCTTGAGTCGGGTGCGGTGAGATCAGCTTCGCCCGGGACCGCCCGCACGCCCAGGAACCCAAGGGGTGGTCTCGCTCACCCCCGGGCACGTCCTAGGATCGGGCCATGGAGAAAGCGCAGACCAGCGCGCCGGAGCTGAAGGCCCAGATCGAGGCCGAACGCGGCGGGCGGCCTTTCCTCGTCTTCCGCGACGGCGCCGGTGAGCAGCGGATCGTCGTGGTCGAGGCCGGGACCGCGGCGCTCTGGGTGGGACGTGGCGAATCCGCCGACCTGCGGCTCGACTGGGACGAGGAGGTCTCGGCGCTGCACGCCCAGATCGAGGTGGTGCGCGACGAGTGCACGCTGCTCGACGACGGGCTCTCCCGCAACGGCTCCTTCGTCGGCGAGCAGCGGGTCGACGGGCGGCGGCGCCTGCGCGACGGTGACACGCTGCGCTTCGGCCGCACGGCGGTCCTCTTCCGCCGCCCCGGCGAGGGCGCGCCAGAAGCGACCGTCGCCGCAAGCGAGGTGCCGGCCGCCGCGACGATCTCGCCCGGCCAGCGCCGCGTCCTGCTCGCCCTCTGCCGTCCTTTCAAGGACGAAGCCCCCTTCGCCACCCCGGCCACCAACCAAGCGATCGCCGACGAGCTCCACCTCAGCGTCGACGCGGTCAAGACCCACATGCGAGCCCTCTTCGAGAAGCTGGGGGTCGAGGACCTGCCGCAGAACCGCAAGCGGGTCGCCCTGGTCGAGCGCGCTCTGCTGAGCGGCGTGCTCAGCCGGCGCGAACTTTGATGCAAAAGAGCCTCGCGGACGTATGTGCGATAGGAGCAGGGGGGATTTGCCCGGACACTCCTTAATGACCCGGGGGGTTCATGCATCTAGTCCAAGCTCTTACCGCCAACGAAATTCAAAACTTCTTCTTCGACTGGTACCCGATCTTCGGGGTCGTCTTCATGTTCGGCCTGCTGCTCATCTTCGTGACGCTGCTGCGCGGAACGATGGGGACGACCAAGCCCGAGACCGTCAAGGCAAGCCAGACCGAGCCGGTCCTCTGGGAGGAGGTGCAGGGCGTCGATGCAGCCAAGGACGAGCTGATGGACGTCGCCGAGTGGCTGCGCGACCCCGACCGCTTCGCCGCCCTCGGCGCGCAACCGCCGCGCGGGGTGCTGCTGTTCGGCCCGCCCGGCACGGGCAAGACGATGCTGGCGCGCGCGGTCGCCGCGCAGGCCGGCGTCGACTTCTTCTCGGCCTCGGGCTCGAGCTTCGTTGAGATGTTCGTGGGGAGGGGAGCCGCCCGCATCCGGCGCCTGTTCAAGGAGGCGCGCAAGTCGGGTCGGGCCGTCATCTTCATCGACGAGCTGGACGCGGTCGGAGGGGCGCGCAGCGGCGGTGGTGGGGATGGCGGCTCGAGCGAGCGCGAGCAGGCCCTCAACCAGCTGCTGGTCGAGCTCGACGGATTCGAGAAGGACCCTGGGACGGTGATCGTGATCGCCGCCTCGAACTACGTCGACAAGCTCGACAAGGCGCTGCTGCGGCCGGGCCGCTTCGACCGCCAGGTGCTGGTCTCCCCGCCGGACCGCGACGGCCGCGAGGCGATCCTGCGGGCGCACGCCAAGGGCAAGCCGCTCGGCCACGACCTCGACCTGACCGACGTGGCGCGCAAGACGACCGGTATGACCGGCGCCCAGCTCGCCAACGCGCTCAACGAGGCGGCGATCATCGCCGGGCGGGCGGGACGCAAGGCGATGGCGCGCGAGGACCTCGACGAGGCATTGTTGCGCCAGTCGGTCGGCTCCCAGCAGGCGCGGCGCCTGAGCCAAAAGGAGCGCCGAATCGTCGCCTACCACGAGGCCGGACACGCGCTCTGCCGGAGATTGCTTGGCTTGGACCCGCCGGAGATCCTGAGCATCGTCCCGCGCGGGCCGGCGCTCGGCTTCGTCGGCCACTCGCCGCAGGAGGACACCTACCTGAAGTCGCGTGAGGAGCTGCTCGACGAGCTGGTCACCCTGCTGGGGGGGCGCGCCGCCGAGGAGGAGGTCATGCATGCCTCTTACTCGGGAGCGGTCGACGACCTGGCCCGTGTGCACGCGGTCTGCCGGCAGATGGTCGCCGAGTTCGGCATGGGCGTGGCGCTGGACGCCGACGGAGCCCCGCCGATCGCCCTGCCGACCGGCGACTACGCGCTCTCCGATCGCACCCGTCGCGACGTCGACCTGGCGGCGATGACGCTGGCCCGCGAGGCCTACCGGCGGGCGCGGGCGCTGCTTGCAGCCAACCGCGAGTGCCTCGACGACCTTGCCGCCAACGCGCTGGAGCGTGAGACCCTGACGCGCGAGGATCTCGACGAGATCTTCGCCGCCCACGAGCTGCGGGAGAAACGCCTGCCGACCGGCGTCCCGGCGGCGGTCGTGCTCTCCACCGAGCCGCCGGCGCCGGAGTAGCATCTCCCGCACGGTGAGTTCTGAGCGGGGCGCTGAAGAGCACTACTTTCCAGCCGGGCGCTCGATGGCGCGCCGGGTCCACGGCGAGCGCTCGGTCGGGTTGCTCTACGGGCAGCGGGCGCTCCTGATCGGGGCGCTGGAACCGCTCACCTATACGGGCACGATGCTCTCGACCTGGTCGGGCAACAGGCCGTTCGAGCGGCTCGCACGGACGGCGAAGATCCAGGAGACGGTGTTCCTCGGCACGCGTGCGGAGGCAGACGCGGCGCTGGCCAAAGTGCGACGGCTGCACGAGACGGTCAAGGGCGAGCTGCCCGAGGCAGCCGGCCCCCACCCTGCCGGCACTCCCTACTCCGCCTTCGACCCCGAGCTGATGCTGTGGACGATGGCGGTGATCGCCGACTCGGGACGGGAGATGTACGAGACGCTGGTGCGGCCGCTGGACCCGGACGAGCGCGAGCGGCTCTGGCGGGACTACGTCCTCTTCGGCGAGCTGTTCGGCTTGCCGGCGGCGGAGGTCCCCGGGAGCCACGTCGAGTTCAAGGCCTGGTTCGACGGCAAGCTCGCCGCCCCTGACCTGCAGGTGACGGCGCACGGGCTGGAGATGGCGCCGCTGGTGGCGTTCCGCCAACCGGTGCCGGCGGCGGCACGCGGCAACATCGCGCTGCAGAGCCACATCATCAAGGGAACGTTGCCGCCGCGCGTGCGGGAGATCTTCGGCATCCGCTGGAGCCGCGCGCACGAGTCGAGCTTCCGGGCGATCGCGGCAACCCACCGCCGCTCCCGTGGCGCCTTCCCCTACCGGATGCGGCGCGGTCGCAACGACGTCTTCTTCGACGTGGTGACGAAGGCCGAGCGGCAGCGCGGGGGCACGGTCACGCCGCAGCTCGGGGCGCGCCCAGCGCAGTAGCTCGGAGCTCGGGCGACTTACCCCTCGTATAGCGACGGAAAGTCGCCCGAACGAGCGGTCAGGAAGTGACCGAGAAGCGGGCGCCGGCCCGCGCGAGGCGATCGAGGCTGCCGGTGCCGATCGCCGTCGCCGGGGTGAGGCAGCCGGCCCGCTCGGGCGTCGCGCCGTCCTCGGCGAGCAGCAGGCCGACCTCGCCGAGCATGTTGGCCGCCGTCAGGTACCCGGGGTGCCCGTCCGCGTCGACGTCGACCCGGACGTAGTGGCCGCCGGCGGTGCGGGCGTCCACGACGGCCTGCCACGACCACTCGTCGAGGCGGCCGGAGGGACCGAAGCCCGAAGACGGAAAGGTCTTGCGCAAGACGCCGGCCGCCCGGCCCCTGACCGAGGGACGCGCCCGCGTCAGCGCCCGAAAGCCCGCCTGCGTCGCACCGAGCGAGCCAGCCGCCGCGTAGCGCAGAGGCACGGTCAGGGGGCCGCCGGGTATCCCGACTCCCTCGCGGTAGCGAAGTGGGGCGGCTTCGGCATTCCGCTCGGCGGCCAGCAGCGCCGCGGTCCGGTGGATTACCGCCGGATTGATGAAGGGGAGCGGCGTCATCGGGGCGATCGCTTCGCCGTGCGCATTGAAGCGGGGCGCAAGCCCGATCGGGCTGCGCCGCCTGACCGCGGCTGCGAGGTCGGAGTCGACTATCAACGCCGCCGGGTCGGGGATCTCCGCACCCCCCTCCCCACCGAGCGCCTCGGCCATGCTCTGCAGCGTCCCCCCGGAGATCAGGTCGGCGGGGCCGAGGCGCCCGGCCGGCTGCTGCGTCGCCACGTCGACGTTGGCCTCGGAGAGATCTTCGCCCCACCGCTCACGCGCGGCCTCCGCGGCGAGCAGCACCGCCAGGTCGGGTGGCAGCGCCTCGAAGCCGCAGACCTGGACGATCTTCACCCCGGCCGCCGTCGCGCGGTCGTGGAAGGCGTCGATCATCCGCCGCACGAAGGGGATCTCTCCGGTCAGGTCGACGTAGTGGGAGCCATTGGCGACGCAGGCCTCGATCACCGGCTCGCCGTAGAGCGTGTAGGGACCGACGAGATCGAGGACGACGCGGGTCCGGGACGCCATCGCCGCGAGCGATGCCGGGGCGGCGACGTCGGCGACGATCGTCTCGGGGGCCGCGACCCCGATCTCACCGAGGATGCGGTCGAGCTTGGCCGGGTGCCGGCCGGCAACCGCCCAGTTCGCCCCCACCTCGCCGGCGCGTTCCGAGAGATAGGCGGCGACCCGACGCCCGGTCACGCCGCCGGCGCCGAAGACGACGACGGAGAGGTCCCTACCGCTCATCAATCGCCCTCGACGCGGGCCTTCAGCTCGCCCGGGCGAGCGTTCACCAGCATCGCCCGTGCCGCTGACTCGACCGGCCCGCGGATGAGCATCCCGAGCACCCGTCCGGGGTCGCCGTCAAGCGTGTAGGTCGCCCGCGTTCGCTTCCCGCCCAGATCCTCCAGCGCCCAGGACCCCTCGACCGACTTGAGGTCGCCCTTCTCCTGGGTCCACGAAAGTCGCGTGGGAGGCTCGTAGCTGAACCGCACCTGCGTCTTCACGTGCCTCACCTTGATGTCACTCTCGCTCTCCACCAGCGTCGGGCGGCCCTCGCCGTCGTGCTCCAAGGCCGACACACTCACCAGGCCACCCTGCCAGTCGGGGGCGCTGAGCACGTCCTCCACGACCGCCCAGACCTCGTCGAGGGGGGCGTCGATCTCTGCGCTGGCGGTTCCACCCATGTGTGCCATCGCTTGTGAGGCTAGCGCTCTATCCGAGTACGAGCCTAGAGTCGGTCGCATCCGGGTAGGACCAATGACGTTGCCCTCTCGAACACTCACCTTGATCGCGCTTCTCGCGCTGTTCCTACTTGCCCCGGCGACCGCCGCGGCGCAGGACAGGACGATCGCGGTGAAGGGCACGGCAACCCAAGAAGTGCCGAATGACACCGCCGGGCTGGGGTTCTCGGTGAGCAAGGAACGAAAGACCCGGGCGGCGGCGCTGCGAATCGTCTCGATCCGCCTGCGTGAAGTCATCGCCGCCGTTCAAACGGTGCCGGGAGTGGGAGCAGGCGACGTGACCACCGGCAGGATCTCGCTGCGCAAACTGACCCGCGGCAAACACACCGTCTACCGAGCCAGCGAGGGCATCACCGTGATCCTGCACCAGCCCGATCGCGCCGGCGAACTGGTCGGCGTGGCGATCGGCGCCGGCGCGACGGGGACCCGCGGCCCAAACTTCTTCCCAGGCAATCCCGACCTCGCCTACAACAAGGTCCTGGTCGCCGCCTTCGATCAGGCCAAGGCAAAGGCCCAGGCCCTGGCGGAACGGGCCGGCGCGACCCTCGGGCCGGCGATCAGCATCGAAGAAGGCACGGAAGCGGTCCCCAGCCCCGTGACCCAGAAGGGAAGCTCAGCGGCCCCCGAGGCCTCTCCCCCGACCAAGCCCGGAGGCTCAACGGTTACCGCCACGGTCCGCGTCGTCTTCGCCCTGCAGTAATCGCACGCGACTCGAGAGAGTGGGCGGTACTGGGCTCGAACCAGTGACCTCCTGCTTGTAAGGCAGGCGCTCTCCCAACTGAGCTAACCGCCCGGGAGATCTTGATTATGGCGCCTGCGCCGTTTGGCGTTCCGGCTGAAAGAATCGGGCCGTGGACACGGCGATTCTGTGGCGGGTGGCGGTTGTGCAGGCCCTGGCGGTGACCGCCCTGTCGCTGCTGCTCGGCCTGCTGCTCCCGCATGGTTTCTTCGAGGACTGGGGCTGGCTGACGGGCCCGATCGCCTGGCTGCTCTGCGCCTGGTTCACGGCACGGTTCGTGGGGCTGCCCGAGGCGCCCGTGCTGGTCAGGGCAGCGCTGGCGGGGATACCGAGCCTGCTCTTCGTGTTCGTCGGCCTGCACTGGCTGGGCGCTCTGGTCGCGGTGGCCATCTTCGCGCTGTGGTGCGCGACCCTGCCCCGGCCGCTGGCCGGCGGCACTCCCTGACGCGCTGACTCAGGTTGTCGGCGATCCGCCGCCGTCGGCGGTTTTGCCGCGAGTCTCGTTCGGCAGATGCTTGGAAAAAAAGACCCGCTCGAAGCCGTTGTCGACGCGGCGACCCGTTTCCCCGTAGCCGAGCCGGGGATAGAACGCCAAGTTCTCGGTCATCGCCGCATGCGTGTAGAGACGAAGGGTTGATAAGCCGGCCTCCCGAGCGACGTCCTCTGCGAAGGCGAGAAGGGCGCGGCCAATCCCTTCGCTCTGCCGCTCCGGCTCAACCGCGACGTTCTCGACGAGCAGGTGGTCCGGTTCCTGGATCAGCACGATCAAGCCGACGACGCTGCCGTCCTCGTCCGCGACCGACACGTGACCCCCCAAAACCTTGGCCTCGTAGTCATCTTCCATCGGCCCCGGCGGCCGCCCGATACGACTGACGTAGTGGCCATAGGCTCGCTGCACAAGCCGATGGATCGCCAGAACGTCAGCGCTATCTGCCACTCGAATCTTCATCGCACAAGTCTCCCTGACCGAGATGCGACTTGTTCGGTGCGGTCGCATCGACCAAAGGTCAGGAATCGTCCCGATGTCTCGTCAACCATGACTCACTTCTGGGTCCCAGCAGGTTGTACTCCGTCGTCTAGCGAGATGTGTTGTCTGCAATCATAATCCCCATGAACAAGCTGGCGCGGGTAAGACTCAGCGGCGATGTAGAGGGCGATTTTGTCGTCTTAGAGCGGTGTGCCGGCGGAGTGCTTCGAGTCGCTCTCGAGCAGTCAGATGGGCTGCCGAAAGTGGTGGCCCTGCGGAAAACAAGCCTCGCGTGCCCGTCTCAATGGCAGGGCGCCCTCGACGACGGGCGGACGGTCTACGCGCGCTACCGCGGCGGAGCGCTGAGCGTCGGTGTCGGGGATGACATCAATGGGGCAGTCGACAACGGGAAGTCAGACGAAGCTCTCTACGCGGACTATGTCGGCGACGGACTCGACGGGTTCATGGATTTCGAGGAACTGAGAACCCATCTATACGGGCTGTTGGAGTTCCCGGCCGATCTCGTCGTCGAGAATGAACGCGAGCCTTCCTGGGACCTCGAAGCACTGGAGAAGCTGCTCACGCCACCGCCACCGCCTGACGAACCATGATCGACCTAACCCGCACGGGCGGCATCATCGGTCGTAGGCCCGACCACGCGGCAGAACCCGCAAGACGACGATCACCTGGTTCTCGGCGTCAAAACTGAAGCGAACGCGCCAGTCGCCGACGCGCAGGCGCCACTGGACCGAATCGAGCTTCCGAATGTCGCCACTGCGCGGCGCAGCGACAAACCGGTCGAGAGCGTCCAGAATCCGACGCTGGACGGGCGGATCGAGTCGCTTCAGATCACGTCGTGCCGGTGGCGTGACCCGATGGGACCAGCTGGCCGTCAATCGAGATCAAGCTCGGCGCGCAGCTGCTCGGATGAAACCGTTTTCCCCCGTCGATAGTCAGCGAGCGCCTCGGCAGCACCGGCATCCTCGTCGGCATCGGAGGGCTCGTCATCAAGCGGAGCGGACGCGAGCGCCTGCAGCATTGGGTCATCACGGCGGCGCTCAACGATCACCAGCGCCGCGGCAGCCTCCTGCTCGGAAAGCTCGTCGACCAGCTTGTGTAGTTGCTCCTTCGTGGTCACCGGCTCATGGTATCGCCCGACCACCCGACTTCGATCGTGCGAGCTCTCCCGCTCGACATCCGGGAGCGGCATGCGTGGCTCCCCATTACAGAGCCAATCTCCATCAGATTGAAAGGACGGCTGCCGGCCGCGCGGGGACCGGATCGCGACGGGGATGCGACCGAAATGCAACCGTCAGGTAGCTGGCCTCCCTACCATCGAGCACATGGCGATCAAAAAGATGGAACACGTCGGGATCGTGGTCGACGACCTAGCGGCCGCAATCGAGTTCTTCGTCGAGCTGGGACTAGAGCCCGGAGGCAAAGGCCAGGTCGAGGGTGAGTTGGTAGACCGCATCATCGCGCTCGAAGGGACCAAGGCCGAGTTAGCGATGCTGCGAACCCCAAACGGCGACGTAGAAATCGAGCTGGTGAAGTTCCACTCACCGCCGACCCAAGGCGGCGAACCGCACGCGCCCTCGAACACCCCAGGCCTCCGCCACCTCTCCTTCCTGGTCGAGGACATCGACGCCGTAGTCGCCGGCCTGCAAGCCCGCGGCACCGAGCTTGTCGGCGAGCTGGTGCGCTACGAGAACAGCTACCGACTCTGCTACGTCCGCGGCCCTGAGGGAATCATCATCGAGCTGGCCGAGAAGATCGGCTGACGGTCCGGCCCGCCGCCGACCCCGATCAACCGACGACCTAGCGATCCGAGAGGACCGGCGCGCTGAACCACGTTACCGGGTCGCTTCCCACGGCCTTGAGAGCGAAGCCTCCGGACTAAAGGCAAGCGAGCGCTGGCTTGGGCGGGGTTGGCGCCGATTTAGCTGAACAGCTCGCGGATCTCATTCTCCCAACTCTCTCGG
>DATNGU010000188.1:0-9970 GCA_035605775.1 Solirubrobacterales bacterium
TCGCGATCCTCACCCAGCGCATGCTGCGCCGCGGAGAGCAGCAGAAGGAGGCGGCGGGAGAGATCCCTATAGCTGCGTAGCGATCAGGCCGGCGAGAGCAGTGATCAGCCAGAGCATCGACCTTCCCATTGAGTCGTCCAAGCGATCGCCGGTCCAGCTCTCTCTCATTGCCTCCATGGTTGCACCGTAAACGTTTCGACGTCACGCGAAGCGCTGCGGTTGAAAATCCTCTGCCGCGAAAGTCACGCGACTTTGAGTCGACCCAGGAAAATTTCTTTCCTCGGTGGTTGCAGGGAGGCCGGCGACGCAAGGCGAAGGCTTTGATTTGCTTGGGGCGGAAGCAGGTTCCGCCGCTTCCGCCCCTTAACTAAGTCTCGATGCCGCAGCCTTCCGCAACCCACGTCCCCCCCCAGAACATCGAGGCCGAGGAATCGGTGCTGGGCGCGATGCTGGTCGCCGAGCCGTCGTTGACCCGCGTCATCGACGAGGTGAAGCTGAACGCTGAAGACTTCTATCTCGAGAAGCACGCGCTGATCTTCGCCTGCGCCCACGACCTCTATGCAGCCTCGAAGCCGGTCGATGAGCTCAGCGTCAGCGAGGCACTGGTCCAGCGCAACGAGATCGACGGAGCCGGCGGCAAGCATTACGTCTCCGAGTTGGCCGCCAAGGTGCCCGCTGCCGGCAACGCCAAGCACTACGCCGAGATCGTCCAGCAGAACTCTCTGTTGCGCCGGCTGCTCGGCGCCGGCCAGGAGATCCAGGGGTGGGTGCACGAGCGCGACGGCGAACCGCGCGAGCTCTCCGAGCGGGCCGAGAAGCTGCTCTTCGACGTCGCTCACAAAGAGCAGGCAAGCGACTTCCGCCTTCTCTCCGAGATCCTCCACGACGAGGTCGACCGGCTGGAGAAGCTCTCGACCGGCGAGCTGGAGATGACCGGCACCCCGTCCGGCTTCCGCGACATCGACGCGATCACCGGTGGCTTCCAGCCCGGCAACCTGATCATCGTCGCCGCGCGACCGGCGATGGGGAAGAGCGCCATCGTCGCCAACATCGCCGAGAACGTGGCGGTGAAGCGGCAGATGCCCGTCGCCTTCTTCTCCTTGGAGATGTCGGAGGTGGAGCTGGCCCAGCGCTTCATCGCCTGCCGGGCGCGGATCTCCGGCGACAAGCTGCGCAAGGGGCAGGTCGCCCAGAAGGACTGGCCGAAGGTGGTGCGGGCCTGCAACGAGCTCGAGGAGGCGCCGCTCTGGTTCGACGACTCCTCCGACCTGAGCCTGCTCGACCTGCGGGCGAAGGCTCGCCGCCTGCACGCTCAAACGCAGGACCAGGGAGGCCTCGGCCTCGTCATCGTCGACTACCTGCAGTTGATGCGCGCCGACGATCCCCGTGCCAACCGGGTCGAGCAGGTCGGGCAGATGAGCCGCGGGCTGAAGATCCTCGCCCGTGAGCTGGAGGTGCCGGTGCTGGCGATCTCCCAGCTCTCCCGCGCCCCCGAGCAACGCCACCCGCCGAAGCCGATGCTCTCGGATCTGAGGGAGTCCGGCTCGATCGAGCAGGATGCCGACGTGGTCGCCTTCCTCTTCCGCGAGGACTATTACCGGGACCCCGAAGACGAGCCGGACGGGCTGGCCGACGTGATCATCGCCAAGCATAGAAACGGGCCGATCGGCTCGCCGAAACTGGTCTTCCTCGACCGCTTCCCGAAATTCGCCGACTTCTCCGGGCACGAGCGCCCGGTCGAACAGCCGGCGGGAGAAGGACCGCCGCTTGAGGAAGCCGCGAGCGCGGGACCTGAGTTCTGATGGCGGCGATCCCTCGCAGCGAACCGTTCGCGCAGCAGTCTTGCCCGCTGGGCGCCTGCGACGGCTCCGGCTGGATCCTCGGCCCTGAAGACGTCGCGCGGCCCTGCGAGTGCCGCGAGAAACGGCTCAAGCGCGGGCGAAGCAAAGGAGTCGCATCGGTAATCCCGTCGCGCTACCGCGGCGTCTCCTTCGATCGTCCGCCGATATCCGACATGGCACGCGAATTGACGACGAGGGGAGCTGTCAACGACGTCCGTGACTACATCGACGAGCTCGACGAGCGACTGGCCGCCGGGCGGGGACTGTGGCTGTTCGGCGACACCGGAACGGGGAAGACGACGCTCGCGATGCTGGTGTCGAAAGCTGCGCTCGAGGCAGGGCACTCGGTGGCGATCTACTCCCTGCCGAAGCTGCTGGCGCGCATCCGTCGCACCTACGAGTCAGAGCCGGGTGGCGACTCCTACCTCTCCTTCTTCGAGCGCCTGACCTCGGTCGATCTCCTCCACATCGACGATTTGGGTGCGGAGAAGCGTTCGGACTGGGTCCTGGAGCAGCTATACGCGCTGGTCAACGAGCGCTACGAGGCGCAGCGGTCCGTGCTGGTCACGACCAACCTCTCACACGAGGAGCTGGAGGAGCAGATCGGCAGCCGCACGGTCTCGCGGCTGACCCAAGTCTGCGACGAGGTTCCCCTCTTCGGGGACGACCGACGCTACGGCAAGGCCGCGTAAACCGCGTCATCCAGGCACAATCCCCAGTCGTCATGCCCGGAATCGTCATAGTCGGCGCCCAGTGGGGCGATGAGGGGAAGGGGAAGGTCGTCGACCTGCTCGCCGAGCGGGCGGACGCGATCGTGCGCTTCCAGGGCGGCAACAACGCCGGTCACACGATCGTCCGTGACGGCGAGACGTTCAAGTTCCACCTGATTCCCTCGGGCATCCTCTACCCCGACAAGATCAGCGCGATCGGCAACGGGGTGGTCCTCGACCCGGGCATTCTGCTGGGCGAGATCGACGGCCTGAAGCGCCGCGGGATCGACGTCGGCAACCTGCGGATCTCGGCCAACGCGCACCTGATCATGCCCTACCACGTGCTGCTCGACACGGCGGGCGAGGTAAAGCTGGGCAAGCTCTCGATCGGGACGACGCGGCGCGGCATCGGCCCTTGTTACGCCGACAAGGCGCTGCGGCTGGGAATCCGCGTTCAGGACCTGCTCGACGAGAAGATCCTGCGCAAGAAGATCATGGCGGCGCTTGAGCCCAAGCAACAGGCGCTACGCGAACTCTCGGTGCAACGGCGCAAACTGCGCAAGGAGGCCGGCGAGGGAGCGCGTGAGGGAGGCGACCAGACCGTCGCCGAGGCCCCAGACCCGCGCCTCGACCTGCACACGATGACCGAGGAGTTCGCCGGCTACGGTCATCGCCTCGAGCCCCACATCGCCGACACCGCCCGCCTCTGCTGGGAGGCACTTGACAACGGCCGCACGGTCCTCTTCGAGGGCGCCCAGGCGACCCTCCTCGATCTCGACCACGGCACCTATCCCTTCGTCACCTCCTCCAATCCGATCGCCGGCGCTGCCTGCGTTGGGGCTGGCGTTGGTCCGACAGACATCGACGAAGTTTGGGGGGTCGCCAAGGCATATGCGACCCGGGTTGGCGCTGGACCCTTCCCGACCGAGCTCGACGACGATGTGGGCCGCCACATGCTGGAGCGTGGTCACGAGTACGGGACGACGACCGGACGCGAGCGTCGCTGCGGCTGGATGGACCTGGTTGCCCTCCGCTATGCCGTACGCCTCAACCGGATGAGCGCTCTGACGATCACCAAGCTCGACGTGCTGAGCGGCATCGACCCGCTACGGGTCGCAGTGCGCTACCGCTCGCGCGAGGGGGCGGTCTTCGAGAGCTTCCCCTACCACCAGTCGATCCTCCACTCGGCGAAGCCGGAGTACGAGGAGTTGCCCGGCTTCGACGGCGATCTGAGCGAGTGCCGCAACGAGGCCGACCTGCCCCCCCAGGCGCGCGCCTACCTCGACTTCATCGCCGATTCCATCGGCGTCCCGATTCGCCTCGTCGGGGTTGGCCCTGGCCGCGAGGAGGTCGTTTGGATTGGCGGAGAACCAGAGGTGCTCTAAAGTCTTCATGTGGCTTCCGGTAGACGCAGCGCTAGGTTGAACGAGCGACTGCCGAGGGGGCGTCACGGGCTACCGCGGGAGGCGGTGACAGAGTCCCAGAGGCGTCGGATCGTGCAAGCGATGATCGAGGTCGTCGCCGAGCGCGGCTATCCGGAGACGCGCGTGGTGGATGTGATCGGCGTCGCCGGCGTTTCGAGAAAGACGTTCTATGAGCTGTTCGCGAGCAAGGAGGACTGCTTCCTCGCCGCCTATGACGTCTTGCTCGGCAACCTGCTTGGGGACACGGCACGGGGATTCGAGTCAAAGCCGGGCTCGCCCTGGGCGGAGCGGGTCGCAGCTGGGCTGGCCGAGCTGCTCAAACACCTCGCCCAACACCCCGATGAGGGCCGCTTCGCGATCGTCGAGGTGCTGGCCGCCGGCCCGAAGGCACTCGCCCGCCGCGATGCCGCGTTGCGCCAGTTCACCGGGTTCCTGGATGCCGGCCGGGCCGAGACATCGGTCGAGTTGCCAGGGATCACGTCGCTCTCCCTCGCCGGTGGCATCAACGAGTTGCTCTACAGCGAGATCCTCCACGGTGCCTCTGCACGCCTACCCAGCCGCCTTCCCGACTTGATGTTCTGGATCACGTTGCCTTTCTTGGGTCCGGAGGGAGCCGCGGAGGAGCGGGAGCGGGCGCGACTCTCGATGCTCGAAGCCTGAGCCGCCCATGCAATGAGCGCTCCTTTGCGCGAGAGGGCGGGTTTAAGTGAAGGCCGGGGTTGGTAGTTTTGCCAAGGGATTTGAACATGGCTTCCATGGCCACGGCTCAAATGGGCAGGCCAACAAAGGAGAGAGACGAGAAATGCGTAAAAATCTGATGCTGGCATTCGCCCTGGCAGCGGTGCTGTCTTTGGGCGTCGCGGCAGTCGCGAGCGCGGTGTCCACCACGCTCCGAGCGGGCAATCTGGTGGTCACTTTCGGCGGCAGCACCTCGCCAAAGGCGCTGCCGAAGAAGACCTACACGCCGGTCACCACGAACATCTTCGGGAAAATCACGACCAGCGACGGGACCCATCCCTCGGCGTTCAGGGAAGCGGTCGTTGACATCGACAAGGACGTGAAAGTCAATGTCAAGGGCTTCCCTGCCTGCAAGGCGGGTCAGCTCGAGGCGCGCGACACGAAAGCTGCGATGAAAGTCTGCGGCAACACGGTCCTCGGCAAAGGCAACGCGGAAGTGGAGATTGCCTTCCCGGAACAGAACCCGATCAAAGTTCCGAGCCCGCTGACCGTCTTCAACGGTGGGGAATCAGGCGGCAAGGTCACGCTGCTGATCCACATCTTCATTACGGTGCCAGCGCCGACCGCGGTCGTCACCAAGGTCACGATCACCAGGAAAGGCAGCGGAATTCACTCTGTCGCGAAAATTCCGGTGGTCGCCGGAGGGAGCGGCTCGGGGCTGAACTTCAACTTCAACCTGGGCAAGACGTATTCCTACAAAGGCAAGAAGGTTGGCTACTTCGAAGCCAAATGTCCGGATGGTGTCTTCAAGGTCAACACGCCGAAAGTCCTCTTCAAAAATGAAGCAAGCACCCCCGGTGTTGCGGCAACGACCGTGCTCAAAGGCGGCCTGGCCGTCCCCTGCACGCCGAAGGGCTAGCAGCAACCGCATCTGAGCTTCGTTTCAGAACAGTTCGAAAAGGGCGGCCGAGAGGCCGCCCTTTTTCGTGCTCTCCTCCACCGCCGAAGAAAGTGGAGCTGACGGTTGGATCGCGAATGGGGGTCGGGAACCTGGTCCCTGGAACTCGACGGCGGGGTGACGCCCAAGGCGTTGCCGAAAGCCACGCTGGCGCGGTAACCATTCGCATCCAAGGCGAGATCTCGACTGCGGAAGGCATTCATCCGCCGGCCTTCAGAGAAGCGACCATCGACTTCGACAAGAACGGCACGATCGACACGACCGGCCTTCCAGCTTGCAAGGGTGGCCAGCTCGAGGCACGGGACACGAAGGCGGCGAAAAACGTCTGCGGCAGCTCGATCGTAGGCTCGGGCAGCGGGCAGATCGAGGTCTCCTTCCCCGAACAGAAACCGATCCCCCGTCACGGCCCCGATCACCGTCTTCAACGGTGGCACGAAGGGCAGCAAGACGACGCTCTTTATCCACACCTTCATCACCGTGCCGGCGCCGGCAGCCGTCGTCACCACGGTGACGATCGAGAAGATCCACGCGGGCCGCTACGGGCTGCGCACCGTCGCGAAGATCCCGGTGATCGCCGGGGGCAGCGGGTCGGTGCTGAGCTTCGACATCAAGTTCGGCAAGCAGTACACCTACAAAGGCAAGAAGATGCGCTACATCAAGGCCAAGTGCCCCGATGGTCATTTCAACGCGAACGTCAAAAGCGCTCTCTTCAAGAACGAAGCCCAAACCCCCGGTAATGCAGCGCAAACGGAGCTCGAGGGCACTGTGATCCGCCCCTGCACGCCGAAGGGCTAGAGAAACCGGACACGTCCTCACAGAAGGGGAAGAAAAGGGGCGGCCTTCGGCCGCCCCTTTGCTGCTCTGGATCGAGGCTATTTGCCCTGTTCGAAAGTGTGCTGGTAGATCGTCGCCGAGCCGGAGCCGTAGATCGGTTTGAACGGGGCCTGCGGGTCACAGCCGGGGGCGGGGATAGTCGCCGAGCTTCCTTGTTCGGCGAAGGCGTAATGCTTGAGTCGGTTGAAGAAGTCGGTGGCCTGTTTCACGTCGCCTTTGGTGCGCTCGTTGAAGGCTGGCTGGTTTGGCGTGTCGGGGTCGAGCGTTGCCGTAATCCCAGAGCTGCACTGGCGAGTGTCGAAGTTGAGCAGGCCGCTTTCGGCGAGGCGTTTCGAGGCGAGGGGCTGGCTGTAGGCGCTGTTGCGGTTGGTGGTGGTGCGGTTGGGATAGGTCGCCAGCGTTTCCGGGCCGAGTGGGCCGAGCAAGCGCAAGTAGTGGATCTGCTCGCCCTGAGAGCTGAGGTGGACCGCGTTGGTGGCGGCGGCGACGTTGCCCAGGGTCGCCGTAACCTCGTGCTTGTAAAGGCCGAGGCCGGTGAGAATTGGGTTGAGGTTGCGCAGGAAGGGATCGACCGCCCGCAGCAGGACAGGGAACTCGTCGCGGAAGAGCTTGCGCACGGCGGGGAACCCAGTCGGAGAGCGATCGATGACCGTTTCCAACCCTTCGAAGAAGCCCTTCGCCTGTGGCGCCAGGCGTGAGAAGGCGATCAAGGTCGGCGAAAGCTGTTCGGCGGCCGGCACCAGCTGTTGGAACAGCGGGTCGGCGTTGAGCGCGAACTCCCTGAGCCGGTTGAAGGTCAACCTCGACTCATCCTCAAAAGTCGGGAAGGCACGGAAGAGGGCTTCAAGGTCGCGGTCTCGAGCCGCAGTCGTCTGGAATACCGCGTTGGAGCTGCGGATCAGGTTGGCCAGCTGGCCTTCGCGCCCGCGCAGAGCGCGGAAGGTGACGGCACCGTTGCTGAACAGCTGCTCGACCGCGAGACGCTGCGTATCGAGGACACGGAAGAGGCGGTCAAATTCGGAGAAGAATGGTTCGAACTCGGCGAGCGCGTTGGAGAAGGATTGGCCGCGACCCGCAATCGAGGCCGCTCCTTCCTGCATCCATTCTTGGAATGCGGCGCGGGTTGGCGCGTCGAAGGTGCGGAAAATCTCGTCCAGCTGTACCGATTCGGCAACGTTGGCCTTTGCCAAGGTGCCGCCGTCCGGCAGGATGGGGCCATCGGCGTCGCCGGGCGTCAGCTCGACATAGGTCTCCCCCAGTAGCGTCTTGGTGCGCAAAACAGCCCTCGTTCCCTTCGGAATTGGGCCGTACTTGTCTTCGATGTTGAGCGTAGCCAGAGCCCGCTTGCCGTCTGGCGCCACTTCGATGTTCTGTACTTTGCCAACCGATACGCCGGAGATGCGCACGTCCGACTGCTGCGCGAGCTGGGTCGCCTCGTTGAACGGCACCTTGATCTCGTACGCCTTCGCTTTGAACGGCGTGGGGCCGCCAAAGGTGATCCAGAGGAAAAGCAGGATCCCAAAGCAAGACAGCGCGAAGCCGGCGATGAGGAGGAGTTGACCAGTGCTGGGGGCGCGCTTGCTCATTTTTCGCTGTATTCGCAGTGGCCGGAGGGGGTGCTGGCGGGAATTTCCTCGGGCGTTGGGATCCTGACGCCCTGCAGCAGGGTCCTCAGGTAGGGCTTCAACGGGACAAGGCCATATGCGAGGTAGGACCCGTTACAGGAGAGCGTCGCCATCCCGCGTGCAATCGGCCCGCCTCCGTCTGCGAGGTTGAAGGTCGCGTTGATGTCGTGGTTCAACCAGGGCAGGTAAAAGAGGAAGCTCTGCCTCTTGCCCTTCGGCTTGTAGGCGAGCTCGTTGAGGAAGCTGTTGAAAGCACCGAGGGAGGTGCCGAAGCCACTCACCGACTTGTCCAGATCGGCGGCGCCCTGTTTGGTGTGGGTGAGCACCGGCCGGATCTGGCGCGTGAAGGGTCGGATCTGGTCGCGAATCGGCACAGTGGTTTGGTTGAACAACCGCTCGTTGGCCTTGATCGCCGGCCCAAACGCCTGCGCCTGCGGGATCAGGCCGAGCAGAGCCGGCCGCGCCACGGTCGAGAAACGGTTGGAGCTGGCCAGCGCAGAGCGCAGAGCAGTCAGGGTCGCGGGGAACTCGACCAGCGATTCCTGGATCGATTGCTGCTGGTTGGCGAAGTTGCCGAGCGCATCCTTGGAGCCGGTGACGAAGCGTTCCAGCTCGGCGTCGTGCCTGCCCAGCTCGGTGGTCAGCAAGCCGAAATTGTGGATCACGTGGGCAAGCGCAACACGTCGCTGGGCGACCGCGCGATTGAGATCAGCGATGTAGTGGGAGAAAGGCTGGAGGCGACGGAAGGCACCGGAGAGCTGGCGGCCGCGGCCGCCGATCCCCTGTGCACCACCGGCGACGAGCAGCTGCAGGTACTGGCGAGTGTCGCCATCGAGCGTCGACAGGAAGGACTCGAACTGGGTACTGGGTTCGGTCCGCGAGAGCGGGAACTCATGCCCATCTTCGATGTGATCTCCCTTTTGGCCGGGACTGATCTCGACGGTCATGTCGTTGAGGTTGGTTTTCGGCCGCAGTAGCAGCGTCGCGTCGGGATGGATCAGCTTCAGGTACTTGGGTTCGACATCCATGCCGACCACGGCGTGGCCGTCTTCGAGTTCAACCGAGGAGATCTTGCCAACCTGGATACCGGCGATCACCACCGCCTGCCCCTGACCCGGAGTTACCGCCTGCGCACTGCTGAAGTCGGCCGAGAGATGGGCGAAGTCCTCCCCGACCAGCGGCGCCCACGAGGGCAACGACGCTTTTTGCTGGGTGAAAATCCACAGCGTCATTACGATCGCAATGACCGTGAGGACGGCGATTGCGATCGTATCTTTGCCTCGACCCCGCGACTGGCGCGACAGCGAGGCGCGGAAGTGCTTCCAGCGGCTTCTCTTGGGGGCCTGCTCACTCATGGGCTCACCACCGTCAAGCTGGGAGCGCCGACCTGGCCAAGCGGACCATTGACGTCAGGCACGGGTTGGGTCGAGCAGCGGACGTTGGGCTTCTTAGGCGGACGCCCGCCTAGCTGCGGCTGCACGCCGAGCGGCGGGACAGCGGTATGGGCCCAATCTTGTTTGTCGGTGCTGAGGTTGCCGGAGGGGTTCTCCTGTTTGACGAGCACATCCCCGCCGCCCGGCTGTACGCGCAGGTAGGGGCCGTTGCCATCGAAGTTCTGGCTCCAGCCCGCGAAGTTGGCGAGGTAGTAGAAGAACTCGCGATAGTTGGGCCCAGTCCTGAAGCGATCCTCGATCGTCTGGTTGCCCGTCGGCACGATGACCCTGCTCGTGCAGAGACTTAGCCGGTTGATCTGGGGAAGCGCGTTGGCTTTGCCGGCCTGCGCCGCGCCGGCGAGTCCCGGCGTCGCTTCGCGCAGCAGCTTGGCGACGCCACCGAGCTCCTTACCGGATAGCAGCGGCCGCGCCTGAGCAATCCACGGTTTCGCGGCGGCGATCAACCC
>DATNGU010000189.1:0-2307 GCA_035605775.1 Solirubrobacterales bacterium
CTCCTGTGGCCTCCTCGCCCGAGGGCATCCTCACGGTCACCCGGGCCAGCGGCTTTCGCTCCGAGCCCGCCTCGACCTCGAAGGACGCCAGCTCGTGCGCGTCCTCCTTCTCGCGCATCTCGTCGGAGACGATCGCCTCCAGGTCCAGTGCAGTCACCTGCTTCTTGCGGTCGGCAATCTCCTTGAAGCGCTTGAAGGCGGCGTTGAGGGCGTTGCCCTCGATCTTGAAGCCGAGCTGCTCCAGCGCGTCGCGGAGCGCGTGGCGGCCAGAGTGCTTGCCGAGCACGATCGAGTTCGACTCGAGGCCGACTTCGGTCGCGTCCATGATCTCGTAGGTCGTGCGCTCCTTCAGTACCCCGTCCTGGTGGATGCCAGACTCGTGGGCGAAGGCATTGCGGCCGACCACCGCCTTGTTGGGTTGGATCGCGTAGCCGGTGAGACGGGAGACCATGCGGCTGGTGCGCGCCAGCTCGCGGCTGTTGAGACCGGTCGTCAACCCATGCGCGTCCTCCCTGGTCTGGATCAGCATCACGATCTCCTCCAGGGAGCAGTTGCCGGCCCGCTCGCCGATCCCGTTGACCGCGCACTCGACCTGCCGGGCTCCGGCTAGGACACCGGCGTAGGAGTTGGCGACTGCGAGGCCCAGGTCGTCGTGGCAGTGGACCGAGGTCTCGACCTCGCGCAGCCTCGGAACCAGCTCATAGAGGCGGCGGAAGTACTCCCCGTACTCCTCGGGGGTCGTATAGCCGACCGTGTCCGGAATGTTGACCACGGTCGCCCCCTCCTCGACTGCGATCGCGCATACTTCGGCGGTGAACTCGACGTCGGCGCGAGTCGCGTCCATCGGCGAGAACTCGACGTCGTCGCAGTAGGAACGGGCCAGGGCAACGGCGGCGCGGGCCTGTCCCTTGACGTCCTCTCGATCGGTCTGCAGCTGGTGCTCGATGTGGATATCGGAGGTCGAGATAAAGGTGTGGATGCGCGGCCGCTGCGAGTCGCGGATCGCCCTCCAGGCGGCATCGATATCCGCCTTGTGGGTGCGGGCGAGGCCGCAGATCGTCGGTCCCTCGACCTGTCGCGAGATCGCCTCGACCGCCTCAAAGTCCCCCGGTGAAGTGATCGGGAAACCGGCCTCGATCACATCGACGCCGAGGCGCGCCAGTTGCTGTGCGATCTCGACCTTCTCGGCCGTGTTGAGCGAGATGCCGGGTGACTGCTCGCCGTCGCGCAGCGTGGTGTCAAAAATGTGGACGCGGTCTGCGTCAGATGCTGATGCCATGTGACCTACCTCCTTCTCCAGTTTCCTTCGAATGACCTTGTCTCTCGCGGCTCTCGCGCCGCCCAGCGCTATTCCCCCCGAAGGGGGAGGAGAAGGAGAAGCGCCAGGCTGTCGGGCCGGTGGGTCATTCACCAGCCAGCTTAGCGCACGTCCCTGGCTCTTTCTAAGCTGCGCGGCATGGAGTCGAGTGCAGGGTCCATCTCCCGCACGACGTGGCTGGCACTGCTGGCGATGGGAACCGGTGTTGTCGTGATCGCCAACGACTTCTCCGCAATCAATGTGGCGCTACCGACGATGGAGAAGGACTTCCATACCGACGTCAACACGATCCAGTGGGTGATCAACGCCTACGCGCTCACCTTCGGCGTGATGATCGTGACCGGCGGTCGACTCGCCGACATGTTCGGGCGACGTCGGGCGTTTTTCCTCGGCACGGGGATCTTCGCCTCGATGTCAGCTTTGGGTGGGGCGGCGCAGACGGAGTCTTGGTTGATCGCGTCGCGGGTGGTGATGGGGATCGGCGGGGCGCTGATGTGGCCGGCGATTCTCGGCATGACCTATGAGCTGTTGCCGGAAGAGAAGGCGGGGTTGGCCGGTGGAATCGTGATCGGCGCTGCTGGCCTCGGTAACGCGATGGGGCCGCTGATTGGGGGTGTACTCACCGACGCGCTGAGCTGGCGCTGGATCTTCTTCCTCAATGTGCCGGTGGCGATCTTCGCGGTCCTGGTTACCTACTACCTGGTGCACGTCAAGGAGCCGGAAGCTGGTGCGCAGCGGATCGACTACCCGGGGATAGCGGCAATCTCGGTTGGACTCGTCTCACTTCTGATTGCACTCGACCAGGTGGCCGACTGGGGTTGGGGCGACCCGAAAGTGATCGGCCTTTTTGCCTTGTCAGCGGTTCTCGTCACTGCCTTCTTGCCGATCGAGCGGCGTGCCGGGATGAGCGCCTTGATTCCGCGCGACGTGATGAAGAACGAGAGCTTCCGCGCCTCCTGCCTCGCGATCCTCTTCATGTCCGCGACCTT
>DATNGU010000190.1:0-2966 GCA_035605775.1 Solirubrobacterales bacterium
CCGAGCCAATTGGCACGGTCAGCGCCGCGTCGGCGACCCAACCGTCCTTGACGACGCCGACGTCGATCGAGAGCACATCACCCCGCTTCAACTCGTAGGGACCGGGAATCCCGTGCACCACCATTGAGTTGGGCGAGGCGCAGATCGAGCCGGGAAAGCCCCGATAGCCCTTGAAGGCAGGCTCGGCGCCCTGCGAGCGGATGAACTTCTCCGCCGCCCTGTCCAGGTCCTTGGTGGTGACGCCAGCGCGCGCCTTGGCCGCGAGCATCTGCAGACAGCGCACCAGGACCTCGCCCGAGGCGGCCATCTTGTCGACTTGCTCCGGCGCCTTGCGGATGATCATTCGGTACACGCTAACCGCCGGCTCGAGCTGGCTAGATGGCCTCGTCGGCTTCCAGCTTCAGGGTCGCCAGGGAGCGGCGCAGCTCATCGGCCACCGCGTCCGGCTCGGCGCTACCGTCAATCCGCCGCAACAGACTCTGGCGGTCGTAAAAGTCGATCAGCGGCTCGGTCTTCTCGTGGTACTGCTCGAGCCGATGGCGGATCACATCGGGCTTGTCGTCGTCGCGGACGGTCAGTTCGCTGCCGTCTACATCGCAGACGTCCTCGCTCTTGGGTGGGTTGAAGTCAATGTGGAAGACGTGGCCGTTCTCGACGCAGGTGCGGCGGCCGCCCAGCCTCCGCATAACCTCATCGTCGCTGGCGTCGATCATGAGCACCGCTGTCAGCTCTCGGCCGAGCTCGGCGAGCTTTGCCGCCAGCGCTTCAGCCTGCGGCACGGTGCGTGGGAATCCATCAAGGATGAAGCCGTCGGCCGCCTCGCTGGAGTCGATGCGCTCGGCGATCGCGCCGACGATCACCTCGTCCGGCACCAGATCGCCGCGGTCCATGTACTCCTTCGCCGTCTTACCCAGCTCCGTCCCATCACGCACCGCCGCCCTCAAGATGTCCCCAGTCGCGTAGTAGGGCAACCGCAGGTCTGCCTGCAGCCGCTCGCCCTGCGTGCCCTTCCCGCTACCGGGGGGGCCAAGGAGAACGAGGTTGAGCTCAGTCATAAGAGGGGTGCGCCGGCCAACGGCGGGCGCTACAGGTGGGGACAGCCTATTTGAGGAAGCCCTCGTAGTTCCTCATCATCAGCTGCGCCTCCAACTGCTTGACCGTATCGAGAGCCACACCGATCACGATCAGGATGGAGGTGCCGCCAAAGAAGAAGTTCGCCGAGGTCTGGCTGATCAGGATCGTCGGCAGCGCCGCCACGGCACCCAGATAGAGGGCGCCGGGGAAGGTCAGGCGGGAGAGAATCCGGTCAAGGTACTCCGCGGTCGGCCGGCCCGGGCGCACACCGGGGATGAAGCCGCCGTATTTCTTCAGGTTGTCGGCCTGGTCGATCGGATTGAAGGTGACCGCGGTATAGAAGTAGGTGAAGACGATGATGAAGAAGACCTCGCCGGCCACGTAAGCCCAGCCGTTGGGGCTGAAGAAGGCGGCGAAGTCGAGTGCAGCGGGCGTGTTCAGCAGCTGGCCGATCGTCGGCGGGAAAGCCATGATCGAAGCGGCGAAGATGACCGGGATCACTCCCGCCATGTTGACCCGCAGCGGCAGGTAGGTGGAACCGCCGGAGGTCATTTTGCGCCCCACTACCCGTTTCGCGTACTGGACCGGAATGCGGCGCTGCCCCTCCTGGACGAAGACGATCGCGACGATCACGGCCAGCGCTACGAAGGGCATCATCACGACGAAGACCTGGTCGGGATTGGTCCACCAAGCCTGAATCCCGCCCGGCAGGCCGGAGACGATGGAGGCGAAGATAAGCAGCGAAATGCCGTTGCCGATGCCGCGTTGGGTGATCAACTCGCCGATCCACATCAGCAGCGTGCAGCCCGCGGTCAGACAAATCACGATCAGCAGGATTTTGGGTCCGGCGAGGGCGCCGAGTGCGTTCCCCCCCGCCTGGTTACCGAAGGAGCGAAAGAGGAAAACGAAACCAAAAGACTGGGCGAAAGCCAGGCCGACGGTGAGATAGCGCGTGTACTGGGTGATCTTTTGCTGGCCGACCTCGCCCTCTTTCTGCAGTTTCTCCAGCGAGGGCACGACGACGGTGAGCAGCTGCAGGATGATCGAGGCGGTGATGTAGGGCATGATCCCCAGCGCGAACAACGAGAACCGTTCCAGCGCACCGCCCGAGAAAAGGCTGAGGAAGCCGAGGACGTTGCTGCCGGCGAAGTTGGATGAGAGTTCCTTGACCGCTTCGGCGTCAACCCCAGGCGCGGGGATATAGGCACCCAGCCGGTAGAGCAACAGCATCGCCGCGGTGAACGCAAGCTTCTTGCGGATCTCCGCGACGCTGAAAGCGTTCGCAATAGTCCTGAGCATTACGGCTCCAGAGTGTGACAGGAACCGCCGGCTGCCTCGATCTTCTCCTTGGCAGCCGCGCTGAAGGCGTGCGCGTGGACGTCGAGCTTCTTCGAGATCTCACCGCGAGCGAGGATCTTGACCGGGTCGGAGCGCCTCGTGAGGCCCTTCTCACGGAGAGCCTCGAGGTTGACCTCCGCACCGGTGTCGAAGCGCTCCTCGAGGTCTCCGACGTTGACCGGCTGGGTCGAGGTACGGAAGTTCTCGAACGGCATCGACTGCTTTTTGTGCGGGCCCCGAAGCTTTCGCATCCGCATGTGGATTGGGTTCTGGCCGCCCTCATAGCCGGCCTTGCGCTTGCGGCCCGAGCGCGAGCCGGCGCCCTTGTGCCCGCGCCCCGAGGTCTTGCCCAGCCCGCTGCCCTCACCGCGGCCGATCCGCTTGCGTGGTCGTTTCGAGCCAGGCTTAGGCGAGAGGTTGTGCAGCCCAATCTCCAAGGTGCGCTCGCTGGGAGTGTCGTCCTTGGCTTTCGAAGCTTTCTCAGCCACCGTCGACCTCGACAAGATGCGAAACGACCCGCAGCTGCCCTTGCAGCTGCGGCGAGTCCTTGCGCT
>DATNGU010000191.1:0-16849 GCA_035605775.1 Solirubrobacterales bacterium
CGATCGCCCGCTGGGGCCAATCGGGGACCCCCTCCACCGCCTCGGCGACCAGCTCACGCAGGTGGTCCACCACCACCTCGAAGGCGGCGAGGAAGCACTGCTCCTTGCTCTCGAAGTTGGCGTAGAAGACGCGGCGGGAGACCTTCGCCTCCTTGGTTATGTCGGTGAGCGTGACCGCGGCGTAGCCCTTCGCGGCGACCGCTGCGGCGAGGCCGGCGATCAACCGCTCGCGCTGGTGGTGGGCAACCTGCTCACGGCTGTAGCCGTGGCGGCCGGCCGGCAGGGGGCCGAGCTCTTCGGCGGGCATCGGCGGTCGCGGAGCGGGCTAGGCGGAGATCGCGTCGGCGACCTCGCCGGCCTCCCGCGCCGCCTCTTCCTCGCCGACGTAGGGACGGAGGACGAACTCGAGGGTCTCCGGCAAAAGCCCGCGCAGCTTGGCCGCTTCGCCGCCGATCAAGCGTTGGCCGAGCACCCAGACGACGCCGCCGGCGAGCGTCTCCTCGAGGCTTGCCGGCAACTCGGCCTGGCGCGGGTTGAGCTCGCGACCCGGCTGCAGCAACGGCGCCAGCCGCTTCAGCGCCGCCTCGTGCTTGGCGGCCGCCTCGGGGCCGGCGGTGAGCGCCTCGACCAAGACGGCGCGGGCGGCGTTGGGGTGGGCGGCGACGTCCTCGAAGAGGGCGCCGAGCCCAGCGCCGACCCGGTCGGCCCACGGTCCCTCTTCGCGCCGGTAGGCGTCCTCCACCCGGCCGGCGGTGCGCTCGATCGCGGCGTCGAGCAGAGCGAGGAAGGCGGCTTCCTTGTCGGCGAAATGCTTGTAGAAGGTCGCGTAGCCGACTTTGGCCCGGCGCACGATCGTCTCCATCGTCGTCTCCTGGTAGCCATGCTCGGCGACGACGTCGGCGGTCGCCTCGAGGATGCGGCGGCGCTGGTCGGCGGCGGCGGCGTCACGGCTCACCGGCTCGGGGCCAGGAGGCTGGCGGGAGGCCTTTCCGGGCAGAGCTCGCACAGGCCCAGGATAGCGCTAGTTCCCATTGGTACGAAACAGGTACATGGAGTTGGGAAAGTTCCCAAACATAAGCTATGGTGTCCCGAATGGAAGGTCCGGAACCACTGCGCGCGGTTCGCTCATGGGAAGAGGCCATGCCGGACCGCAGCTCGGACGAGGCCGTGCTGGAGGCGATGCTGCTGACAGCGGGCGAGCTGGGCTACGCGAAGGCGACTGTGCGCGAGGTCGCCGCTCGTGCGCGCATCACCCAGGATCGCTTCCACCGCCGCTTCGGCAGCAAGGAGGCGTGCTTCGCCCGGGCCTACGAGGAGGCCACGGAGCGGATCGGCTCCGAGCTGCTCGAAGCGTGCCGAAACGCGGCCAGCTGGCGCGATGGCTTTCGCGCCGGCCTGGCCGCGTTGCTGGGCACCGTCGCCGAGCAGCCGCTGCTGGCGAGGGCGCTGCTGCTCGAGGTAAGGGTTGCTCGCGGCGGCGCCTGGGTGAGGCACCAGCGGATCGTCGAGCGCCTCACCGCCGCCCTCGACACCGCCCGCGAGGAGCCCGGTGCCCGTGGCGGCGCCAGCCCGATGACCGCCGGCTTCGTCGTCGGCGCGATCGAGGAAGCGCTCTGCATCGAGATCGCCGCCGGCCGCACCGGCGAGGTCGAGCATCTGCTCCCCGACCTGACCCGGCTCGCCTTCCTGCAGCTCTTCGGCGAGGAGAAGGGGAAGAAAGGGCGGGATATACGCTCCCGCCATGGATCGTCCTGACTCCTGCGCCGAGCTGCTGGCGGCGCATTGCGAGGAGGGCCGGCACCTCGTCGTCGGCCTGGACACCGACCCGCAGCGAATCCCGGCGACGCTCAGCCCGGGCGCGGCGCCCGCCGACCGCGTAATCGAGTTCAACCGCCGGATCGTCGAGCGCACCGCCGACCTGGCCTGTGCCTACAAGCCCAACGCCGCCTTCTTCGAGGCGCTGGGGGCGGACGGCTTCCGCGCCCTGCGCGAGACGATCGCCGCGATCCGGGACGGCGCCCCCGGCGCCGCGGTGATCCTCGACGCGAAGCGCGCCGACATCGGCTCGACCAACGCCGGCTACGTCGCCGCTGCCTTCGAGCAGCTCGGCGCCGACGCGATCACGGTCCACCCATATCTGGGCGGGGAGGCGCTGGAGCCGTTCCTGCGGCGGGAGGAGAAGCTCGTCTTCGTCCTCGCCCGCACCTCCAACCCGGGGGCGGGAGAGCTCCAGGACCTGGTCGCCGACGGGGCGCCGCTCTACCGTCACGTCGCCCGCGCCGTCGCCAACGACTGGAACGCGGCGGGCAACTGCGGCTTGGTCGTCGGCGCCACCTACCCAGACGAGCTGCGCGCGATCCGCGAGGACGTCCCGGCGACGATGCCGATCCTGATCCCCGGAGTCGGCGCCCAGGGCGGCGACGTCGCGGCAACCGTCGCCGCCAACATCGAGGCGGACAGCAATGCCTTCCTGATCGCCGCCTCCCGCTCGATCATCTACGCCTCCCCGGGCGAGGACTTTGCCGAGGCAGCTCGCTCGGCCGCCGAATCGCTCGACGCTGAGATCCGCTCCGCTTCAGGCCCATCCCGGTAGGGGATGGGCTGCTAGTCGCTCTTGGCGATCTCCGCCGCCTCGGCGCTGCCGAGGTACGGCGTCAAGGTGAACTCGACCAGGTCTGGGAGCAGCTCTTCGAGCTCCTCGGTGCGGCCGGCGATGATGCGGCGGGAGATCAGCGAGACCATGCCGCCGACCAGCGCTTCCTCGGTAGTCGGCGAGAGGCGCGAGAGGACCTCCGGCGAGCGTCCCTCGCGGCCCTCCTGGAAGTAGGGGACGAAGCTCTGGATCGCCGAGTCGTAGCGCTCGACGACGGCCGGGCCGGCGACCAACGCCTCGACCATGCAGAGGCGGGCCAGGTTTGGCTCGGCGGCGAGGAACTCCAGCATCGCATCGATTCCGGCCTTGATCGCACGGGGCCACTCCTCCGTCTCGTCAAACGCTTGCGAGACGCGCTCGCGCAGCTCGCTCATCACCGTGTCGTAGGCGGCGACGAAGCACTCGTCCTTGCTGGAGAAGTGCTCGTAGAAGGTGCGGCGGGAGACCGCTGCGGCGCGGGTGATGTGGGCGATCGTCGTCCCCGAGTAGCCATTCTCGGCGATTGCCTCGGCGATTCCGGCGATCAGCCGCTCCCGCTGGTTATGAGTAACGAACTCGCGTGGCAGGCCATGTCGGCCAGGGGGCAGGCGGGCCAACTCAGGCGGGTAATCCTCCGCTCCGCCAGATGGCTCTTTCTGCGATTTGTCGGAGCGTTTCCGTGCCACACCGCGAGCATATCCCTCCGGCGGCGCAGACTCCCGGCTGAGCTCGGCCATCGCAGCCTCGACACCTAAATACGGCATTACAGCCGCCGACATCAGCTGCGGAACCAGCTCCGGTAGCTCGTCGACCGCGCCGCGCACGACCCTGGAGTAGATCTGGCCGTAGGCGGAGCCGGCCAGTGCCTCTGCCGTGGTGTGGGGAACCGCTTCGGGATCCTCCATCTCCTGGCGCCCGGCGTCGATCAGCGAGGCGATCACCCGCATCGTCATGTCGCGACGGGCGCGGGCAGCGTCGCCGGCGGCCAGGACCTCGACCCCGAAGGAGGCGCGGCTGGGATCTTCGCTCAGCCCCTCGATCACCTGGTAGGCGACGGCGCGGAGTCGGTCCGGCCACTCCTCGCGGCTCTCATAGGCCTTCACCATCGTCGCCAGGCACTCCTCGTTGACGTCCTGCCAGGCAGAGAGGAAACAGTCGTACTTGCCGCGGAAGTGGCGGTCAAAAGCGGGACGATCAAGGCCGGCGCGCTCGACGATCGACTCGATCGTCGTTTCGCCGTAACCTCGCTCGGCGGCGATCTCGATCAGCGCTTCGAGGATCTGGGCGCGCTCGGAGCTGCCGGTCCGGTCACGGGTCTCGGTGCCGAGCACTAGAGCATGGGGCCTCCAGTCCCAGCCTTGGTGGGCTCATCCATCCGAGCTCCCTGACTCGGGCGTCGCACGACCGCTCCCTGGCTCAGCCGGCGGTGGCGGACGGAGATTCGGCTGCCGTCCGCTTCGCGGCCTCGGCGCCGACGTACGGGGTGAGCGAAAACTCGACCAGCTCGGGGAGGAGCTGCTCGATCTCCTCCACCTGCCCCATCACGATGCGCTGGTAGATGATCCAGAAGATTCCGCCGACGATCGTCTCCTCCAGTGTCCCCGGCAGATCCTCGCCCTTCGGCGCGACCTTGCGGCCCATGCGGAAGAGCGGCACGAAGGCCTGGATCGAGCGTTCGTAGCGCTCGACCGCGGCGGGACCAGCCGATAGGGCCTCGACGATGCAGGTGCGCGCCAAGGCCGGCTCGGTGGCGACGTAGTGGAGGAAGGCGCCGAGCCCAGTGTTGACCCGGGCGGGCCAGCTGTCGACCTTGCTGGCGGCGTCGACGACGCGCTGCAGGGCCTCTTTGACCGCGAACTCCGAAGCGGCGAGGAAGCAGTCCTCCTTGGAGGAAAAATTCTCGTAGAAGGTGTTGCGCGCAATGCCGGCGCGGCGGACGATGTCGGCCACCGTGACCGCGCGGTAGCCCTTCTCGACCGTCTCCTCAGCGAGCGCGGCAATGATGCGCGAGCGCTGGTGCTGGGTGATGAACTCGCGGGGAAGAGGGTGCCGACCGGGGGCCATTCGGATCGCCTGAGGAGCGCGTTCAGCCACGGATTCCAGGCTACTCACCGACGCCCCAAATTCAAGCTGGACGGATTGGCGATATACCGCTACAGTACCGGAGTCCAGACAACCTGTTCCCTAGATCATTAGGAAGGGGTAGCTATGGGGAAGCAGGCCGTAACCAAGGTCCAGGCAGGGGCTGAGGGGACCGGCAGGATCAGGGCGGTGGAAGCACGCCCTGATGCTCCCAAGCTCGAGCTTGTGAATTCTCCCAAGCGCGAAAAGATTCTGGAGGGAATGCTCGAAGCCGTTGGGGCGGAGGGCTACGACGGCACCTCGGTACGCACGGTTCTCGCCCGAACCGGGCTCTATCGGCAGGCCTTCTATGACAATTTCGCCGACAAGGATGCCTGCTACCTGGTGGCGCTGAAGATGGGGATCGCGCGGCTCGAAGCGATCGTGGCGCGGGCCGCGGCGAGCGAGGAGAGCTGGCGCGGCAAGCTGCGCGCCGGCGTCGGCGCCCTGCTCGACTATCTCGATGCCGAGCCTGACATCGGCCGAGGGATCATCGTCGAGGTCCATGCAGCGGGTCCGGAGGCGCTGGCAATACGTGCCGAAGCGATGAAAAGAGTCGCCGATTTCATCGATCTGGCGCGGCTAGAGGTGGGCGAGTCGGAGTCACCGCCGCAGATCGCGCCGGAGGGGATCGTCGCCGGGATCCACGCGATCGTCCATTCACGGCTCTCTACTGGGGCTACTGACGGCTTCCGTGCCCTCCTACCCGAGTTCATGTACTTCGCGGTACTGCCCTACTTCGGCGCCGATGCGGCGAGCGCCGAGATGCAGGCTGCAAAGACCTAAATCGGGACCGCGGCGCAAGGGTTGGACAGGTCGCGAATCCTGCCCTACATTGGGTGCGATGGATTCGCCATCCACTTCGAATCCTCAATCAGCATCGAACGGCCGCCACGGGTTGTCCCGCGCGTATGCGGTTCGCTCTCAACGCGAGCGGCTGTTGGAGGCGGTGGTCAAAGTGTCGGCGGCCAAAGGCTACGAGGCAACGACGGTGGCCGACGTGGTCGAGTACGCCGGCGTCTCGGAAGACACCTTCTACGAGATGTTCGAGGGCAAGTCCGCCTGCTTCCTAGAGGCTTACGAAGCGGTCTTCGACGTGCTGGTCGCGCACGTCACGGCCGCCTTCGAGGCGGCGGCAGACGAGCCCTGGCCCGAGCAGATCGCGGCTGGCCTCAGGGCCCTGGTCGAACTGCTCTCGATGGAGGCCGACATCGCGCGGATGGCGATGGTCGAGGTGACGGCGGCTGGCGACGACGCGCGCGAGCGCTACCGGGCGGCGCTGGCCCGCTTCACGCCCTTCCTCGAGGAGGGACGCACCTACTCCGGTCAGGGTGAGCAGCTGCCGGCCGACACTGCCCGCTTCGCGGTCGGCGGCGCCACCTCGATGATCTTCGACGAGGTACGCGCCGGGCGCGGACCGGAGCTGAAGCGGATCCTGCCCGACCTCGTCTTCGCGGTGCTGATGCCTTACCTGGGGCCTGAGGCGGCCGAAGACGAGATGCGGCGGGTCACGCGGGAGAGCTGAGCGGGTCAGTCGGGGAACTCTCCGTGGCGGCCCTCACCGGAGGCGAAGCGCGCGGCACCCTGGACAGCGATCTCGAGGACTTGGTTTCCCAGCCGTGCCTCGAGCTTGAGTCCGTCGGCCAGTGGTTGGCCGAAGCCTTCTATCGTGGCTTGGCGGTCGGCGAGCATGGTGGCCTGGGGGAAGCTGGCGATCCTCTCGGCGAGCTCGAGGGCGCGGTCCAGATGCTTGCCCGGCTCGACGATCTCGTTAACGAGCCCGATCTCCTTCGCCTCCTCCGCTTTCACGGGCCTGCCGGTGAGGATCAGCTCCAGCGCCCTGCCCATGCCGACGATGCGGGGCAGCCGCTGCGTGCCGCCGTCGAGTAGCGGCACGCCCCAACGGCGCTCGAAGAGGCCGAAGGTCGATTGCGGCGTGGCGATCCGCATGTCGCACCAAAGCGACAGCTCGACCCCGCCGGCAAGGCACCAGCCGTCGACCGCGGCGATCGCCGGCTTGGCCGGGGTAAGGCGAGTGGGTCCCATCGGCCCATCCGGGTGGCTGACGTCGAGGTTCATCGCCTTCAGGTCGGCGCCGGCGCAGAAGGCCTCACCGCCGGCGCCGGTGAGGACGAGGACGCGGGCGCCCTCGTCGGCCTCGAAGTCCACCAGTCCCTGCCGGAACGCCTCAGCTGCGGCGGCGTCGATCGCGTTGCGCCGAGCCGGCCGGTCAATCGTCAGCACCGCTGCCGCGCCGACCCGCTCGTAGCGAAGTTCATCGACCATCGCAAAGGAGGGTATGGGAGCGGCGGGCTATGTTGCTGGCGACTCACGGGATAGCCAACAACGCCGACTCCCAGGTGCGCCCCGGTGCGCGGGTCGACGAGGGCAGGCACCCGAAGACCAGTTCGGAACCTAGGCACGCAACCGGACGACAAATCTGGGGGTTGCCCAACAAAAAGCGACCGGGGACGGCGCCCAAAGCCTGCCCGCGCGTAGCCTTCGCGCTAGAAGCTCTTTGCGCCACCTTCAAGACGGTGTCCCGCTGGCTTCCGCGGGGCCTGCCTTTCCCAGTCGCAAGAGCAACTTAGCGCGGCCGAATTCACCGCGCCAGGGGTGGCGGCTGGACGTTCCCGCAAAGTCCGGGAATTGCCTGCAGACGTCCGTCCGATCAGGCCGTTTGGCGGGCGCTATACGGTCGCGGCGGTCTTTCAGGCGCGCGTGGACGGCCATAAGCAATCTGCATAGTTACTCTGCGCAAATGCGCATCGACCAGATCCTCGCCGCCAAGCGGCCGCTCTTCTCGGTTGAGCTCTTCCCGCCGAAGAGCGAGGAGGCGACCGAGCAGCTGTACGCGACCGCGCGCTCGCTGCGCGAGCTGGAGCCCGACTTCGTCTCGGTCACCTACGGCGCAGGGGGGTCGACCCGCGAGGGCACGGTCGAGATTACGCGGGCGCTGAAGGACGACCTGGGCCTGGAGACGATGGCCCACCTGAGCTGCGTCGGAGAGAGCGCCGAGGGGCTCGGCGCCACCCTCGACCGGATCGCGGCTGCCGGGATCGAGAACGTCTTCGCCCTGCGCGGTGACCCCCCACGCGGACAGCCGGACTTCGTCCAGCCGGAGGGGGGGTTGGGCAGCGCTGCGGAGCTCGCCGCCTTCATCGGCGCGGGCTGGGACTTCACCATCGGCGGCGCCTGCTTCCCGGAGGTCCACCCCGAGGCGCCCGACCTCGACACCGACCTCGACTATCTGAAAACGAAGGTGGAGGCCGGCGCGTCCTTCCTGATCACCCAGCTCTTCTTCGACAACCAGGTCTACTTCGATTTCGTCGCAGCGGCGCGAGCAAAGGGGATCGACGTGCCGATTCTGGCCGGGGTGATCCCGGTCGCCAGCTTCGCCCAGACGAAGCGGATCTGCGAGCTCTGCGACGCCTCGATCCCACCGCGCCTTGAAGCGGCGTTCGCGGCCGCGGACGGCGATGAGCGCGCCGAGTTTGAGCTGGGAGTCGCGTATGCGGCGCAGCAGTGTGCGGAGCTGCTCATAGCCGGGGCGCCTGGCATCCACTTTTACGCGCTGAACCGGGCGCCGGCGACGCGAGCAGTGCTCGGGGCGCTACGCGCCTCGCGGCCCTGGGAGCGCACCCGCGGTGCGGCGGCCGACCCTGTCGGTGAGACTGGGCTTTAGCGGCAGGCCTCTAGACTGGTTGACCGCGATGGCCGAGCTGAACTACCAGGGCTACCGGATCGGCTTCGACGAGTACGGCGAGGGAGACCGGCCGCTCGTTCTGATTCACGGGCTGCTGATGAACCGCCGCATGTTCGAGCGGCTGGGGCCGGCGCTGGCCAAGCGCGGCAACCGGGTGATTTGCGTCGACCTGCTTGGCCACGGGCGCTCCGATCAACCCGGGGACCTGCGCCTTTACTCGATGCCACTCTTCGCTCAGCAGGTGGTCGCTCTGCTCGACCACCTCGGGCTGGAGCGGGCAGTGGTGGGGGGTACCTCGCTCGGCGCCAACGTCGCGCTCGAGCTGGCGGTCCACCACTCGCGGCGAGCAGAGGGGCTGTTCATCGAGATGCCCGTGCTCGACAATGCGCTGGCGGGCGTTGCTGCGACCTTCGCCCCGATCTTGCTCGGGCTGCGGATGGCCCGGCCCGTCGTCGAGCTCAGCTCGCGCGTCGCCTCGCTCGTCCCCCGCACCAACTTCCTGCTCGACGTCGGCCTCGACTGGGCTCGGCGGCGGCCGGGCCCGTCGATCGCTGTGCTTGAGGGCCTGCTGTTGGGCGAGACGGCCCCGCCTCGCGAGCAGCGTCGCCTGATCGACCAGCCGGCGCTTGTCGTCGGCCACTCGCTCGATCCGCTGCACCCGTTCAGCGACTCGGGAATGTTGATCGAGGAGCTGCGCCGGGCACGGCTGGTGAAGGCCAGCTCGATCCTCGAGTGGCGGGTCGCCCCGAAGCGCCTTACCAAGGAGCTGGCACAGTTCCTAGACGAGGTCTGGACGCCGGCCGGGCATACGGCCGGCGCGAACGGCAACGGGCGCAGGATCGCTCCTGTGGCAGGATAGAGAGCGCACCGTGGCTAACCGCAGGGAGGAAGAGAGGGAGCGGCTCCGCCAAGCTCGGCAGGAACGCGAGTCCGGCCAGAACAAGGCGGAGCGACGACGGCTGTTTGCCGTCTACGCCGTGGCGGGCGTCATCGGCCTCCTCGTCCTTGCCGGCGTCGTCGCGCTCATCGCCTCCTCGGGTGGAGACGGAGGTGGCGGGGGCGCCGCCCACATCAACCAGGCGAGCGGTTCGACCAACGCAGTGGAGCCGGATGAACGCGAGGGGACGCCGCCGCCCGCAGCAAAGGTGACGAAACTGAAACTGGCGGCGAAGCAGGCCGGCTGTGCACTCCGATTGCAGCTCAAGGACGAGGGTCACACCCACATTGCGCCGACGGCGGCGACCCCGGACTACAAGACCAACCCGCCGACCTCCGGCAACCACGTCGAAGCGCCCTACCAGGAGGCGGACGGCGCCTACAGTGAGATGCCCGATGAAATCTTCCTGGTCCACTCGCTCGAGCACGGCCGGATGGAGATTCAGTACAGCCCGGAACTCCCCGAAGAGGACCAGCTCGCTCTCAAGGGTCTCTACGAAACCATGTACGCAGGGACGTTGCTTTTCCCCAACGACAACATGGATTACGAGGTCGCAGCGACGACCTGGACCAACCTGATCGGCTGCCCGGAGTACAAAGGCGCGATCACCCTCGACGCGATCCGCGCCTTTGGCAAAGCGACCTGGGGCCGCTACGGCGGCGAGCCGGTCAACGCCTTCAGTCTCAAAGGGCCGACCCCGCTGGAACCGGCGCCGGCCAGCTGATCCGTCAGCTGGCTCGATAGATCGGGAAAAACCCGGTTGATTCCTGCCCCGCCGAGAGGCGGTCGTAGGCCTCTCGGTCGCAAACGATCTCGGACGTCAACCAAGCCTGCTCGCGGTTGGCGAAGCCGCGCTTGAACTCCTCCAGCGGGTCGCCAGGGGTGATGCCGCCGCCCAGGTTGAGCGGCAGGCCCTGCTCGGCGGAGAACTCGACCAGCTTCGCAACAACGTTCTTCATCGGCGAGGCGCGCAGGTGGGCGTCCGCGCTGCCGCTGAGGTAGTAGTGGAGGTAGCCGTCGCTACGGACCGCGATGGATGCGGCGGCGATCTCCCTGTCCGGCGCCTGGGCTGAGGCGAGCCAGGTGCGATCCGATTCGAGGATGCGATCGAAGTAGGCGGCGTCGAAGAAGTAGCGCTCAGCGGCGCCGGCTCGGCGCATCGTCTGCTCGTATGCGACGCGGAAGCCGGCGCGACGATCGGCGCCAGCTTCCCGACCGGGAAGCAGCTCGACCTCGTAGCCGGCGCGGCGGTTCCTGTTGATCTGGTTGCGGTCGCTGGAGCGGCTCTTCTGGGCGAGCTCGGGGTCGGCGATCTGGACGACGTTACGCTCGACCGCACCGGCGAGCGGCGGCTCGCCGAGGGTATGGCGGAGGAAGAGCGAGACGAGCCCGGCCGGGCCGAAGTCCACCGAGGCGGGGTCGATCGCCGCTGGCGACTTTACCCCGCCTATAGCCCGGGTAAAGTCGCCAGCGGCGACGATGCCTGGGTAGCCGTAGGGGGAGATCGCGTCGATTGCGCCGGCCCCCGGGATCTCGCGCACGATCAGCGGCGCCAGCAGCTCCGCGTCCCCGGCGTCGATGCGCAACGTGTGGGTGACTCCCTCGGCGTCGAGAAAGGCACGGCTGCGGAAGAACTCCTCGCTCTCGGCCGCGGCTCCTCGGTCGGCGAGCAGCTCGGCGGTCACGTCGGCTTCGCTCACGGCAGCAGATCCGCGGCGGCGGCGCGGAACTCATCCGGCAGCACACCCCAGACCTCGCAGTCGGCGAGCTCGTCCCCGCGGCGCAGGTGACCGCGCATCGTCCCCTCGTGGCGCCAGCCGAGGCTGGTCACGACACGCTTGGCGGCATCGTTGTAGGCGGGGATGCGGCCGTAGACGCGGTGCGCGCCGAACTCGTCGAAAGCCTTGGCGATGGTCAGCGCCTCGGCGCGGCGGCCGACACCCTTGCCGCGCACGTCGTCACCGATCAGCGCCCCCAACTCGGGCGCCGTCTGGCGAAAGAGGCCATAGAGGGCGGTGAAGCCAACGGGCTCGTCGTAGCCGCCGACCTCGATCGCGTACTTGCGATCCTCGCCAGAGTCATCCATTGCCCGCCGTGCCCAAGCCTCCGCTTGCTCCAGCAAGAAGCTCTCGCGCTGCTCCATCAGCGTCCGCGTCGCCTCCGGATTGTTGAACCAGCGATGCACCGCGCCGGCGTCACCGGGCTCAAATGACCTCAGAGAGACCTCGGGCTGCTCGCTCATCCCGCAAACCCTAGTCCGGAGCGAGACCGTGACCGGTGACGAGGAGCCAGGCGGTCTTGGCGAGGATGCGCAGGTCAAGGCTGAAACTGCGGCGGTCGACGTACTCAATGTCGAGCTCGATTCGCTCCTCCCAGGGGATGCCGGCACGCCCCTGGACCTGGGCCCAACCGGTCAGGCCGGGGCGCACCTCGTGGCGACGGTGCTGGCGCGGCGTGTAGTCCTTGACCTGGGCGGGGATGGTGGGGCGGGGGCCGACGAGTCCCATCTCGCCGCGCAGGACGTTGATCAGGTTGGGAAGCTCGTCGAGCGAAGTGCGGCGCAGGAAGCGGCCGGCGGCAGTGACGCGGGGGTCATCGCGAGCGACGACTTTGCCGACCCCGACGGGGTCGGAGCCCTGCACCATCGTGCGCAGCTTCAGCAGCTCGAACTCGCCGCCGTCCTTGCCTACTCGCCGCTGCCGGTAGATCACCGGCCCGCGACTGCCCAGCCTGATCGCAAGCGCCGCGACAAGCAGGACCGGTGAGAGGAGGAGCAGGGCAATGGCGGCGATGAGGACGTCGAGGGCGCGCGGCATGGTCAGCGGGTCCCCTCCGGCTTGTCCCAGGCTCCCGGCGCCCCATGGCGCATCCGGTCCCAGAGTCCTGCCGCGATCGAGGTCGTGGTCTGCACGTAGTAGCGGGCGAGCCGGAAGGGAGGCAGCGGCAGCGCCCGGCCCAGCGGCGCCGCGGCGAGCAGGGTGAGCTGGGCGGCGAGGGTCGCCGTGTAGACCCACCCCCGACCGAGCAGGACGATGTTCGTGGCCAGCGCGACCAGGTGCAGGAACGGCGTCGCGTAGCGAAGTAGCCGGTGCGAAGCGATCTCGAAGGCGTAGAGGGGCGGGTAGCCGCCGGGACGGAGCATCCCTTCCCGCACCACGATGTCCCAGAGGCCGACCATCATCCGCCGCTTGCGGGCGAACTCGCCCTCCAAGGTCGGCACCATCTTCTCCTCGGCGCCGGCCCAGGGGACGTAAAGGGAACGCTTGCCGCGCTTGGCGAGCAGGAACGGCAGCGAGAGGTCGTGACTGCCGGCGGGCGGCAGGGGGATGTAGTCGTCGCGGCGCACCGCGTAGATCGCGCCGTTGCCGGCGGTGACCCCAGCCAAGCCGGACTCCAGCTCGCGCACCGCCATCTCGTAGCGCCAGTAGGACCCCTCGAGGTTGTCGCCGGCTGAGTCGAGAAAGCGAACCTGGCCGCAGGCGTAGCCGACCGCGGGGTCGGCGAAGGGCTCGATCAGGTGGCGGAGGGCATCCGGCGCCCAGATGCTGTTGGCATCCGAGAAGGCGAGGATCTCACCCGAAGCTCGCTCCGCGGCGGCATTCTGGGCGGCGACCTTGCCACCGCGCAGCAGGTCGAGAACGAGGTCGGCTCCGGCAGCACTCGCTCGCTCCGCGGTGGCATCGCCAGAGCCATCTGAGGCGACGATCAGCTCGAGCCGCTCACGCGGATAGTCCAGGGCGAGTGCATTGGCGACCTTGGCCGCGATCACCTCATCCTCGTCGAACGCCGCGACTATGAGCGAGACGCGCGGCAGCTCATCCCAGGTGCCAGGGCTGAGGGTGGGGCGGCGGCGCAGGGCAACCAGCGCCCGCAGGACAAGTGGGTAGCCGAGGTGGGTATAGAGGATCAGGCCGGCACAGATCCAGAAGATGGCGGCGAGCATCGGGGGATTATCTGCTTCCGGTGTTCCTTATGTTCCTCATGGGTGGATAGCGAACACAGGAATACCTAGCCGAGTAGTTCTCGATAGAGGTCGAGGGTCTGGCGGCCAGCGGCGTCCCACGAGTAGGCACCGGACGCTGCCGCGGCTGCTGCCTTACCAAGCTCGGCGCGTGCACCCTCATCGGCGATCAGCTCGTTGAGCACGGCGGCCAGGGCGGCGGGGTCCTCCGGCGCGACGAGGCGGGCGGCGCCCTCTTCGGCGACCTCGGGGAAGCCACCGACCGCGCTCAGCACCAGCGGCTTGCCGAAGGCGAGGGCGGCGTAGAGGACGCCCGAGTGCTCGGCGTCGCGGTAGGGCAGGACGACGAGGTCGGCGCGGCGCATCAGCGCCGGGACCTCCGCATCCTCGACGAAGCGGGTGAGAAAGCGGACGCGGCCCGGTGCCTGGTTGGCGAGTTGGCGCAGCGGTCCCAGCTCCATCCGCGGATTGCCGACGATCCAGAGCTCGGCACCCTCGACCGAGCGGAAGGCCTCGAGCAGCGTGTCGATTCCCTTGTAGGGGCGCAGCAGGCCGAAGAAGAGGATCACCGGCCCATCGGCGCCTTGCAGCTCGGACGGCAGCGGCTTCTCTTCGGGCAGTCGAGTCAGGTAATCGAAGGCGCCGTGGTGGATCACTCGGACCCGCCCCGGGTCGAGCCCGACCTCCGCCTGCAGCCGCCGCGCGCCGTGCTCGGAGTGGGCGACGATGGCGTCCATGGCAGCGAAGGTGCGGCGGACGCTGCCGAGTTGGCGGCGGCTCGGCTGAGACGGCAGGATGTAGTGCGCGGTCATCACGCGGGGTCGGGTCGGCGGTAGAAGCTTCGTGTCGAGGGCGGGGACCGTCAGCCACTGGTAGTGGAGGACATCGGCGGCGGCTTGGCGGCGGAAGCGCACCATGTCGGAGACGTGCTCGGCCAGCTTGAAGGCGCGGCGGGCGGGCGCCTTCAGGCCGCGAACGGCGCTGCGGCGGTAGAAGCGCTCGTCCACCCGGTAGCCCTCGGCTGCGGGGACGGGACCGTAGAGAAAGCGGCTGGTCGAGAGCTCGACCTCGGCCCCGGCGCGGGCCAGCGCCGCGGCGAGGGCGCGGTCGTAGGGTGGCGTGAAGGCCGAGGGGTCGACCAGCTGCACGCGGATCGGGTCCTGCATCGGGGCGATTATGGTGACCGCCGTGGCACCCGCGCTCTCCTACTGCATCGTGAACACGAATGGCCGCGAGCACTTGCTCGCCTGCCTCGACGCGATCGAGCACACCCACCCGGCCGGAGTCGAGCGTGAGATTGTCGTGCTCGACAACGCCTCAAGCGACGGCTCGGTGGAGGCGGTGCGGGAGCGAGGGGGCGACATCCGCCTGATCGCGCTGGAGCGGCGGGCCGGCAAGGCCGAGAACGACTCGACTCTGTTGCGCGAAGCGGAGGGCCGCTACTGCCTGCTGCTCAACGAGGACTCGGAGCTGCGGCCCGGCGCCGCGGAGGCGATGATCGCGGCGCTCGATGCCGACCCGTGTGCGGGTGCAGCCGGCGCACAGTTGCTCGACTCCAGGGGCGATCCGGTCCCCTGCGCCTGGCGTTTTCCGGGAGTCGGCACTGCGCTCGCCGGCGCCGTCTTCCTTCACCGTCACTTCACCGTTCAGAGCGTGGGGGCGCGAACGCGCCGGGTCGACTGGGCCCAGTCGAGCGCCTTGATGGTGCGGCGTGAGTCCGCGGCCGAGGTCGGCTACCTCGACCCCGCCTTCTTCGTCTACTACGACGAGTGCGACTTCTGCAAGCGCCTAGGTGAGGCCGGCTGGCAGACCCTCTTCGTCCCCGGTGCAGAGGCCGTCCACCACGATCAGCTCTCCACCGACCTCGCTGCCGGCCTGCCCCGCATCGTCGAATTCCACCGCAATCGAGATAAGTACATGCGGGTGCACCATGGGCGTCTCGCCGCGCTGGCGGTGCGCATCCTCACCGCTTGGTCCTACGCCCTCCGTGCCCTCGCCGCCACCGTCCTACCCAGTCAGCCGGCCCGCATCTACTGGGCCCACGCTCGCCAAGCGCTGCTCCCCAGACGTGGCCTAGGCCTACGGGAGAGGACCGAGCGGCGTTGAGGGTGAGCTTGACGTCGACATGCATGGTCAACCTCACACGCAACTTCTAGTTGCGAGCGTCCTCGTCCATCAGCTCCGCCTCGTAGGTCTCTGAGACACGTCCGTCGACCGCAGCGGGCCTTGCCTGGGCTGCACGCATCCGCACGAGCAAGGCCCTGGGGTGTCGCAGCTGGCTGAGCCAGCCACGCTCCTCAGTGGTGAAGAAACCGCTGAAAAGAAGGATGGCGGGATAGGCAATCCAGAGCGCAGATCTGCTGGCGAGGCCGAAGAAGCCCTCAGTCGGCAGCAACAGTTCGCCGAATCCGACCAGAGCGGCGGAGACGAGCAGCACTCGGGTCAGACGTCCCCATTGGTAGGGGACCGGGAAGAGGCGTTGGGTGAACACGTACATCAGCGCGACGACCACCACGTATGAGGCGACGAGAGCGAGGCCGGCACCGACGATGCCCAGCGACGGCACCAGCGCCAGGTTGAGCGCCAGGTTGGCAATGAGAGCCGCGATCGTCGCCGGGAAGTTGAACTCGGTGCGCCCCGTTCGGCCGAGGATCACGACAAGCACCATGTAGAGGGCGTAGAGGGTGACACCGGTGGCGATCAAACCGATCGCTTCGTAGGAGTCGAAGAACTGTGGCGCGGCCAACGCCCGCACGATCCAGCGCGAGAACAGCCACATGCCGGCGACGACGAAGGCGCAGCCGGCGACGAACCAGGTGACGACCGCCGCGTAGGCGCGACGCGCCTCGTCGTCGTCGCGGATCGAGTAGGCGAGCGGCGGCCAGGCAAGCTGGAAGCCGCGGACGAGGACGTTAACCGCCTGCGCGAACTTGACTGCGAGCGAGTAGAGGCCGGCCTCGGCGAGCCCTACCGTGCGAACGATCACGATTCGGTCGACGAAGTTGAGTAGGTAGAGCGAGAGCTCGGCCGGCATCGTGGGCAAACCGAAGCGCGTCATCCGGCGCAGCACGGCGACGTCAATCCAGAGCGAGAGCCGACGGCGGTGGACGACGATCAGGCCCAGCACGAAGGCTGCGCCGCTGACGTAGCTGCCGAGCAGCAGGCCGCGGGCACCCTCGTCCTGGCCGACGACGAGGATTACGGTCAGGCCGATCGCCGCCAGGACATTGGCGATCGTCACCACGAAGAAGGCGCGCGCGCGCTCCTCGAGCCGGAACAGGGTGAGCAGATACTCGTGCAGGGTCGCCACCCAGAGGCCACCGATCGCGATCCGGGCCAAATCTGGTGCAGGGCGATCGAGCAGCGCCTCGGAGATCGGGCCCGCGAACGGCAGCACGATCAGCGCCGCCACGGTCGAGAACCAGAACAGCGCCGCGAAGGAGGTGGCGACGACGCGCGCCGGGTCCTCGCCCTCCTTGTAGTAGAAGCGCA
>DATNGU010000192.1:0-7129 GCA_035605775.1 Solirubrobacterales bacterium
CCGTCGGATTTGGGCACCGCACAACCGAAGCAGGCCCCGTAGCCGCAGCCCATCGGCGACTCCATGGCGAGCTCGCAGGCGACGTCGTGCAATGAGCAAAGAGCTGCGACGGCATCGAGCATCTGCGGCGGGCCGCAGGCGTAGACCGCGGCACTGGCGGCGTCGTCGCCTACAAGCATGGCCGCGAGCAGGTCGGTTACGTAGCCGTGGTGGCCGACGTGGCCGTCGTCGCTGGCGAGGCCAACCTCACAACAGCGGAAGAGGTCATCCAGACCTCCGCAATGGGCCTCGTCGCGGAAGCCAAGCAGGACACGAGTCGGGACGTTGCGCGCGGAGAACCCGCGACGCAGTAGGGCAAGCGGGGCGATGCCGATTCCGCCGCCGACCAGGATCGCACCGGCGGCACCAGGACTCAGATCCTTCGGCTGCGAGAAGCAGTTGCCGAGTGGGCCGTTGACCCAGACCCGCTCGCCAGGCTCCAGCGCGCAGAGCCGGTCGGTGCCGGGGCCGATCCCCTCGATCAGGAAGTCGAGCCGCCTGCCGTCGCCGACCGGCTCGGTATCGGCGACGGAGAAAGCGCGGGGCAGGAAGGGGCGCTGGCCCCGCTCTTCCCAGTGCCGCTCGCTGGCGAGCATGTAGAACTGCCCCGGCAGCGGCTCCGGGCCCTCGCGATCGAGCAGCGAGAAGACGCGGTAGCCGCCAGAGGCGCGGCTCTCCGTTACCTCACAGGCCCGGCGCCCAAGGGGGGCGGACGCCACACGGGTTCGCGCTTCGCTCACGGCGCGAAAAAGCAGAGATGCACGCTTGTTCGCTCTGCGCTCATCGAGGCTGCTCGGCCCTCGTGGGCGCATGAATCTCCTGCAGGGAGAGAACTGCGGCATCGCCCTGTTGCTGGGCGGCGATCGCGCGCACGGCGGCGGTGGCGCCGGTCATCGTCGTCACGCACGGGATCGCGTGGCGTACCGCGGCTGTTCGGATCGCCTGGCCGTCGGCGCGGGCGCCGGAGCCGGTGGGCGTGTTGATCACCAGGTCACAGCGCCGCTCGCGGATCAGGTCGACGACATGGGGCGAGCCCTCGCCGACCTTGTTGATCCGCGTCACCGGCACGCCCATCGAGGAGATCGACTGAGCCGTTCCGCCCGTCGCGATCAGCTCGAAGCCGAGGTCGTGGAAGCGCGTCGCGAGCTGCGTTGCGGCCGGCTTGTCGGTGTCGGTGACGGTGATGAAGACGGTGCCCTTCGTGGGGAGCAGCACCCCGGCCGCCGCCTGGGCCTTGGCAAACGCGGTCGGGAAGTCGGCGGCGATCCCCATCACCTCGCCGGTGCTCTTCATCTCCGGGCCCAGGACCGAGTCGACTCCGGCAAAGCGGGCGAAGGGCAGCACCGCCTCCTTGACGCTGACATGGCCAGCCGGCGGCTCGGGGAGATCCAGCTCGGCGAGCTTCTCCCCCAGCATCAGCCGCGCCGCGATTTTGGCCAGCGGCGCACCGGTCGCCTTGGAGACGAAGGGGACGGTGCGCGAGGCACGCGGGTTGGCCTCGATCACGTACAGCTCGCCGCCGGCGATCCCGTACTGGATGTTGATCAACCCGATCACGCCCAGCTCGAGTGCGATCTGGGTCGTCGTCGCCCGGATCTCCTCCAGCATCTCCTCGCCGATGCTCATCGGTGGAATCACGCAGGCCGAGTCGCCGGAGTGGACGCCGGCTTCCTCGACGTGCTGCATGATCCCGGCGACGTGGACGTCCTCGCCGTCGGCGAGCGCGTCGACGTCGATCTCGATCGCGTTCTCGAGGAAGCGGTCGAGCAGCAGCGGGTGCTCCTGGTCGGCCTTGACATGAGCCTTCAAGTAGGTGTTCAGGTCCGCGGTCGAATAGCAGATCTCCATCGCCCGGCCGCCGAGCACATAGGAGGGGCGGACGAGGAGGGGAAAGCCGACCTTTTCGGCGATCACCGTCGCCTCCTCCGCCGAGAGCGCCGTTCCGTAGGGCGGGTGCTTGATCCCCAGCCGCCGCAGCAGAGCGCCGAAGCGGCCGCGATCCTCGGCCAGGTCGATCGCGTCTACCGGCGTGCCGAGCAAAGGCACGCCCGCTTCCTCCAGGGCGCGGGCCAGCTTTAGTGGGGTCTGGCCGCCAAACTGGACGATCACGCCCTCTGGGCGCTCCTGTTCGCAGACCGCGAGCACGTCCTCGGCGGTCAGCGGCTCGAAATAGAGGCGGTCGGAGGTGTCGTAGTCGGTTGAAACGGTCTCGGGGTTGCAGTTGACCATTACCGCGTCGCGGCCCAACTCGCGCGTGGTCATCGCGGCGTGCACGCAGCAGTAGTCGAACTCGATTCCCTGGCCGATCCGGTTCGGGCCGGCGCCGAGGATGACCACCGAATCCCGCTCTCCGCGCCGCACCTCGGAGGCCACGGTTCCATCGGGGCGGGGGCGCTCGTGCGCCGAGTAGTAGTAGGGCGTCGCCGCCTCGAACTCGGCGGCGCAGGTGTCGACCGACTTGTAGGTGCGGGCGAGTCCGTCGGTGCCGTCGCCCTTGGTCGCAAGGGTCTGCAGCTCATGCAGGAACCAGCGGTCGACCAGGCAGCGCTTGTGAACCGTCTCGACGCCGAGGCCACGACGGAAAGCCTCCAGCACCAGGTCAAAGCGCTCAGCACAGGGAACTTCGATTGCGGCCAGTAGCTCCTCATCGTCGGTGGGCGGCTCGGCCGGGGAGTCGAGCTCGCGCGAGCGCATCGCCTTGGCGAAGGACTCGCGGAAAGTGCGGCCGATAGCCATCACCTCGCCGACGCTCTGCATGTGGGTCGAGAGGCGACCCTCTGCGCCGGGGAACTTCTCGAAGGCGAAGCGCGGGATCTTCGTCACCACGTAGTCGATCGTCGGCTCAAACGACGCCGGGGTGGCGCGGGTGATGTCGTTGGGGATCTCCTCCAGCGCGTAGCCGACGGCCAGCTTCGCCGCCATCTTGGCGATCGGGAATCCGGTCGCCTTCGAGGCAAGCGCCGAGGAGCGCGAGACCCGAGGGTTCATCTCGATCACGGCGATCTCACCGCTATCCGGATCGACCGCGAACTGGACGTTGGAGCCGCCGGTCTCGACGCCAACGGCGCGGATCACGGCGATCGCTTGGTCGCGCAGCTCCTGGTAGAGGCGGTCGGTGAGGGTCTGGGCCGGCGCGACCGTGACCGAGTCGCCGGTGTGGACGCCCATCGGGTCGACGTTCTCGATCGAGCAGATGATCACCACGTTGTCGTTGTGATCACGCATCACCTCGAGCTCGAACTCGCCCCAGCCGAGCACCGACTCCTCGACCAGGACCTGGTTGATCGGGCTCGCGGCGAGGCCCTCGGAGACCACCTGGCGCAGCTCCGTCTCCGTCTTCCCCACGCCACCCCCCTGACCACCCATGGTGAAGGCCGGGCGAACGATCGCCGGCAGGGTGATGCGATTCTCGGCCAGCGCAGCCTCGACCTCGCCGAGGCTGCCGACGGTCAGCGACCAGGGAATGCGGAGGCCGGCCTCGGTCATCGTGCGTCGGAACTCCTCACGATCCTCGGCTCGGCGGATGGCGGCATGGTCGGCGCCGATCAGCTCTACCCCGAAACGCTCGAGGGTGCCGTCTTCGTGCAGCGCCATCGCCAGGTTGAGCGCGGTTTGGCCGCCCAAGGTGGGCAGCAACGCGTCGGGGCGCTCCTTCTCGATGATCTTCGTGACTGGGCCGGGAAGCAGCGGCTCGATGTAGGTCGAGGTCGCGAACTCGGGGTCGGTCATGATCGTCGCCGGGTTGGAGTTGACCAGGACGACTTCGTAGCCCTCCTCCAGCAGCACCTTGCAGGCCTGCACGCCGGAGTAGTCGAACTCCGCCGCCTGGCCGATCACGATCGGCCCCGAGCCGATCAGGAGGATCTTCTCGAGGTCGGTGCGTTTAGGCATGGGCCATGTCCAAGAACGAGTCGAAGAGGTGGCGGGCGTCGTGTGGGCCGGGGCCGGCCTCGGGGTGGTACTGCACGGTCGCCCCCGCGACGTCGCGCAGGACCAGGCCCTCGACCGTGCGGTCGTAGAGGTTGAGGTGGGAGAGCTCGGCGACGCCGAAGTCGGTCTCCCAGCGGACCGGCTCGTCGCCGTCGAGCCGCGGCTCCCCACCCGGCCCCTGCACGGCGAAACCGTGGTTCTGCGAGGTGATCTCGATCCGTCCTCTAGCCAGCTCCTTGACCGGGTGGTTGGCGCCGCGGTGGCCGAAGGGCAGCTTGAAGGTCTCCAGCCCGACCGCCCGGCAGAGCAGCTGGTGCCCGAGGCAGATCCCGAACAGCGGCCGCACCCCGACCAGCTCGCGCACCGTGTCCACAACGTAGTCAAGGGCGCCGGGGTCCCCCGGCCCATTGGCGAGGAAGACGACGTCGGGTTCCTCCGCCAGCACCTGCTCGGCCGAAGAGGTGCACGGCAGCAAGGTGAGGCGACAGCCGCGCTCGCGCAGCTCGCGGACGATGTTCAGCTTCACCCCAGTGTCGATGCCGACCACGTGCGGTCCATCACCCTCGAAGCGGATTGGCTCCGGGGGCGTCACGGTGCGGGCCAGGTCGGCACCGTCCATCGAGGGCTCGCTTGCGACCCGTTCCCTGGCCTCGGCTTCGGCCAGATCGGCCGGAAAGATGCCGCCCCGCATCGTGCCCCGGTCGCGGATATGGCGGACCAGCGCCCGCGTATCGATGCCACCGATCCCAGGCACGCCGCAATCGGCAAGCCAGTCGAGCCAGCCGCCCTCGGCGGTGGCGACGTCCTCGCGGTTCTTCGGATCGCGCATGACGACGCCACGGGCGTGGATCCGGTCGGACTCCATCGCCTCGGCGGAGACGCCGTAGTTGCCGATCAGCGGGTAGGTGAAGATGATGATCTGGCCGGCGTAAGACGGATCGGTGACCGACTCTTGGTAGCCGGTCATCGCCGTGTTGAAGACGACCTCGCCGGTGATCTCGCCCAGGTGCCCGCAGAGCTCGCCGTCGAAGCGAGCCCCGTCCTCGAGCAGCAGGTAACCGTCCCTCACGCCGCAACCCCCAGGCTGAAGCTGCGCAACCGGTAGGCGACCTGGCCACCCGCCACCGTCATCAGCACCCTTCCGGTCAGTTCGCGACCGGCGCACCAGGAATTCTGCGAGCGACTCTCATAGCCCTCCTCGCCGACCGTCCACTTGGCGTTCAAGTCACAGAGGACGACATTGGCCTCGCTACCGCAGGCCAGGGTCGGCCGCTCGAGGTCGAAGGGGGCAGCGCCGCCGGCCATCCGCTCCACGACGAGGTCGAGATCAAGTACCCCCGGCAGGACAAGCTCGGTGTGGAGGGCAGCAAACGCGGTCTCCAGTCCAGTTACGCCCATTGCCGCCTGCTCGAACGGAACCTCCTTTTCCTCCGCTGCGTGCGGGGCGTGGTCGGTTGCGATGCAGTCGATGGTGCCGTCACGAAGGCCCTCAATCAGAGCTTGGCGGTCCGTGTCTGAGCGCAGTGGCGGGTTCATCTTGAAACGGCGTGGGTCAAGGCTGCGCACATCCTCATCGGTGAGGCAAAGGTGGTGCGGACTGGCCTCGCAACTGATCCTCACTCCGGCGGCTTTCGCCGCCCGCACTGCCTCGACTGACTCGGCAGCGGAGAGGTGCTGGACGTGGATCTGGCCCTCCTCATAACCGGCAAGCGCCGCGTCACGGGCGATCATCGTCGACTCCGAGACCGAGGGGATGCCGGCGAGGCCGAGTGCAGCGGAGACCGGGCCCTCGTGCATGACGCCTTCGCCGGAGAGATCCGGATCCTCCTCGTGCAACGCAATGGCACCACCGCAGAGACGCTGATACTGGAGCGCCCGGCGCAGGAGGCGGGCGCTGACGACGGGCAGCCCGTCGTCACTAAAGCCGAGCGCGCCGGCATCGCGGATCGCCCCCATTTCGGTTAGCTCCTCGCCTTTCATGCTACGGCTGATGGTCGCTAAAAAGCCGACTTGAACCGACGCCCCCTCGCGTGCGGCCTCGCGCAGTGCCTCGATGTCGGCCGGGGTGGAAACCGGTGGGTCAGTGTTGGCCATTGCGAGGATCCCGCAATAGCCACCCGCGGCGGCCGCGCGAGTTCCGGTCACGAGGTCCTCTTTGTGCTCGTGACCCGGGGTCCGCAGATGGACGTGCGGGTCGAAGAATGCGGGGAAGGCATGTAGACCTTCGGCTTCGACCTCCTCCAGGCCGTCACCATCGGCGGCGCCTGGTGCGGCCAGCTCGGCGATCCGGCCGGCGCGGATGACGACGTCGTGGACACCCTCGATCCCGGCCGTCGGATCGAGCACGGTCGCACCGCGCAGGACCATGTCTGCGCCCTCACCCGGGCGCATGTCGAGCGCCTCGGCGAGGCTCACGCCGGTTGTCCGATCGGAGTCGGGCTCTGCTCATGGTCGCCCGCAGCGGGCGCGGGGTGCTCGCTGCCTACCGTAAGCAGCTCGTAGAGAATCGCCATCCGCACGACCAGGCCGGAGGCAACCTGCTCCGAAATCAGCGACTGCGGCGAGTCGATCGCCTCGCCCGAGAGCTCGACCCCGCGGTTGACCGGGCCCGGGTGCATCAGCAGCTGACGCGGGCCGAGGCGCCGCGAGTTGATCTGAAAGCGGGCGGCGTATTCGCGGATCGAGGGTATGAAGCTCTCGCTCATCCGCTCCCGCTGGAGCCTCAGCGCGTAGACCACATCGGCCTCGCCGAGGCGGTCAAGCGAGTAGGAGACCTCGCAGCCGAGCTGCTCGATCCCGCGCGGAATCAGGGCTGGCGGTCCGCACACGGTCACCTCCGCCCCCATCGCTTGGAAAGCGACCAGGTTGGAACGGGCGACGCGGCTGTGGAGGACGTCACCGACGATCCAGATCCGCTTGCTCTGCAATGAGTCGAGGCGGCGGCGTAGCGTGAAGAGGTCGAGGAGGGCTTGGCTGGGGTGCTCGTGCTTGCCGTCGCCGGCGTTGATCACGGAGGCCTCCGCCCACTCAGCGACCAACTGCGCGGCGCCCGCGTAGGGATGGCGCAACACGATCGCCGCCGGGTCGTAGGCGGTGAGGGTCGCGACTGTGTCTTTCAGCGACTCGCCCTTGTCGACCGAGGAGCCGGAGGCCTTGAGCG
>DATNGU010000193.1:0-2939 GCA_035605775.1 Solirubrobacterales bacterium
TACTTCGCGGCCAACGGGGTGCTCGACGGGGTTACCGGCAGCCCCAACGCCAAGGGCGAAGAGGCCGCAGCGGGGGACTGCAAAGGAGAAGCAAATGCCGGTCTCAACTTCAGCGGCGCCTGCAACCTCTACCTGGCGCGCGAAGGGCAGCCGACGCGGTTCATCGCGCGGCTCGATGCAAGCGCCGACGCGAGCAACTGGCTGCCACACGGTCGTTTGTCCTCGGCCGTGCAGAGGACTTCTCGTGTCAGCCCGGACGGCCAGACGCTGCTCTTCCGCTCGAAGCGCCGGCTGAGCGGCTACGACAACGAAGGGGTCTCGGAGCTCTACCTCTACCGGGCGGGGGGCACGGAGATCAGCTGCGTCTCCTGCGATCCGAGCGGGGAGGCGCCAATCAGGGTGCCGCCAAGGGGAACTGATTCTAGACCCGAGGAAGGGCCGGGCTTCGGCATCGTCAACCTGCCCGGACCCGTAGTCCCGCCCAACCCGGCCGCGACCCTCACGCGCAACCTCTCGGCCGACGGCAATCGGGTCTTCTTCGAGACCACCGACTCGCTGGTCGCGCAGGACACCAACGGCGAGGCGGGCTGCCCGAGAGAAGGCTCGCCCCTCTTCACCTTCCCTGCCTGCCTGGACGTCTATGAGTGGGAGGCCGAGGGCCACGGCAGCTGCACGAAAGACGAACAGGGGGGAGGCTGCCTGTATTTGCTGTCGGGCGGCAAAAGCCCCAACCCCTCCTTCATCGTCGATGCCTCAGCCAGCGGCGATGACCTCTTCCTGATCACCCGCACGGCGGGCCTGGTTACCCAAGACCAAGACCAGCTCTATGACGTCTTTGACGTGAGGGTGGGGGGTGGCCTCAGTGCCCAGAACCCGCCACCACCCGATCCCTGTGGAGGCATAGAGGACTGCAGGGAAGGCGCGACGCCGCCGCCGGCATCCGAATCGCCGCAGACGCCGCGCTTCTCGGGCCCCGGCAACGTCAAAGGAAGCAAAGGCAAAAAAGGCACCTGCGCGAAAGCGAAGGGCAAAAAAGGCAAAGGCAAGGCCAAGAAGCACTGCAAAGGCAAAAAAGGCGGCAAAGGCAAGAAGAAAGCCGGCAAGAGCGGGAGGGCGAGCCGATGAAGGCAAAGAGGACACTCGTCAGCTCGATCAGCCTGCTCTTGGCCTGCCTCGGCCTGAGCGGCACGGCCTCCCAGGCGATCGCGGCAGACTCACCCGCCTGGCAGTTCACGACCACGCCGCTGCCGACCGCACTCAAACCGGGGGGCTCCCCCGAAGAAGTCTTCCTCGTCGCCAACAACATCGGGGCCAAAGAGACCGCCGGCACGATCACGATCACCGACACCCTGCCCACCGGCCTCACGGCCACCAGCGCCAATGCATTGCCCTGCAGCGACCCGAAAAGCAGCTGCACCGACCCCGAAAGCAACGACCCCGATGCGCCCAATCCCACCTGCCTGGTCACCGATGCGGGGCAGACGGTCACCTGCACCGAGGAAGAGCCAATCAGCCCCGGGCGCCAGCTGGCGATCAGGATCTTCGTCGCAGTCAGCCCCACCGCCACCAGCCCCCTGATCAACACGGCGAGCATCGAAGGAGGCGGGGCGGACCCGATCACGACCACGACGCCGATCCAGATCTCCTCGACCCCACCGCCCTTCGGCTTCCTACCGGACTTCGAGACCCGGCTCTCAGAAGCCGACGGCACCGCCACCACCGAGGCCGGCTCCCACCCCTACGCGCTCACCGTCAACGCCGGCTTCCCGACCCAAAAGCTCCCCGGCGGGGCACTGATCGCCGCCGGGCACCTGCGCGACCTCAGCGTCGACTTCCCGCGCGGAGTGGTGATCAACCCCGCGGCGACGCCGGTGCTCTGCACCGAGGCCGAGCTGATCACCCAGGTCACTCCCAGCTGCCCGACCGCCTCGGCGGTGGGCACGATCACGATCCTGGGCCTCGAGGTAGCCCCCCGCGCCCGCACCTCCCCCCTCTACAACATGGTCCCCCCGCCCGGAGAGGCGGCCTCGCTGGGCTTCGACGCCTTCGGGCTCGGCGTCTTCATCCACGTCAGCGGCAAAGTCAGAAACGACGGCGACTACGGCCTCACCGGCGAATCCGATGACGCCCTGGCGCTGACCTTGCACCCGATCTTCGGGGTGCGGGTGGAGCTGTGGGGGGACCCCTCGAGCAGCGCCCACGACGAAGTGCGCGGCAGCTGCGCCTTCAACAACGCCTTCAGCGAGGACCCAAGCGTCCCCTGCCCGGTAACCGAGACCCACACCGACATGCTGGCCACGCCGCTGGATTGCCCCGGCGATGCGCGCCAGAGCAGGGCCCATGCCGACAGCTGGGAGGAAACGGGGGCCTTCAAGGAAGCGACCTATGAGCTGCCGGCCTGGAGCAAATGCGACGAGCTCAAATTCGAGCCGACGATCACGGCCAAGCCGACTACCAACCTGATCGACAGCCCCTCGGGCCTCGAGGTCGAATTGCACCAGCCCCAGAACTTCAAATTCGAAGGCCGGGCGGCCTCGGTGCTCAAAGACATCACCCTGACCCTGCCCGAGGGCCTGGTGGCAAACCCCGCCCAGGCCGACGGCCTGGCGGCCTGCTCCCCCGAGCAGATCGGCATGGCGAGCGCGGTGGGGCAGAGGCCGATCCGCTTCACCAAGCCGGCCGACAACTGCCCCGACGCGGCCAAGATCGGCGCCGTTCAGGTCAGCACGCCGCTACTGGCCCAGCTCAACGCCGACAACGAAATCCAGCGCAACCCCGACGGCAGCGTGATCCCCGAGCCGATCGCCGGCTCCCTCTACATCGCCCAGCCCTTCGCCAACCCCTTCGGCTCGCTGCTGGCGCTCTACCTGACCGTCGATGACCAGAAAACGGGGATCGTCGCCAAGCTGGCGGGGGAGATCCACGCCGATCCTGTGAGC
>DATNGU010000194.1:0-2281 GCA_035605775.1 Solirubrobacterales bacterium
GATGAACCTGGCGGCGCTCTGGAAGCTGCCGATCCTCTTCCTGGTCGAGAACAACCTCTACGGGATGGGAACCTCCGTCGAGCGCCACTCGGCGCAGACCGACCTCTCCGAGAAGGCGGAGGGCTACGGCATCCCGGGGGACCGGATCGACGGCATGGACGTGATCGCCGTGCGCGAGGCGGTCGCGGAGGGGATCCGGCTCGCCCGCGAGGAGCAGCGCCCGTCCCTGATCGAGGCCTTCACCTACCGCTACCGCGGTCACTCCGCCGCCGACCCCGAGGTCTACCGCGAGCGCGAGGAGGTCGAGGAGTGGCGCGAGAAGGACCCGATCGAGAGCTTCGCGCGACGCTGCGTCGAGGCCGGCGTGCTGGGCGAGCGCGAGGTGCAGGCGGTACGCGACAAGGCGGAGGAGACGGTCTTGGCGGCGGTCGAGTTCGCCGAGGCCTCGGAAGAGCCGCCGCTCGACACGCTCTACGAGAACCTCTACGTGCTCGGCGGCGACGAGGGCTGGTACGCGGTCGACGAGCGCAGCCCCGAGCCGCACCGGGGAGAGCGCGAGGGCAGCATGCCCGACGCCGCCCGCGAGCTGGCCGAGGCTGGAGCCGCCTACGCGGCGCAGGACGACGGGCCGCGTCCCAACCCGGCGACGCACGGCGATGCCCAGGAGGGTGTTGAGCCCGAGGTCGCCGAAGAGGTCGAGGAGGCGGCGGACTGATGGCCGAGCTGCGGATGCGAGAGGCGCTGCGCGACGCGATGGCGGAGGAGATGCGCCGCGACGAGGCGGTGCTGGTGATGGGCGAGGACGTCGCCGTTTTCCAGGGCGCCTTCAAGGTGACCGAGGGCCTGCTCGACGAGTTCGGCGAGCGGCGCGTGCGCGACACGCCGATCTCCGAGAACACGATCGTGGGCGCCGGCGTGGGCGCGGCGATGGGCGGCCTGCGACCGATCGTCGAGCTGATGACGGTCAATTTCTCACTGCTCGCACTCGACCAGATCGTCAACCACGCCGCCGCGATCCCCTACATGTTCAATGGCCAGGCCCGGGTGCCGATGGTGATCCGGATGCCGGGCGGCGGCGGGCACCAGCTCGGCCCAACTCACTCGCACAGCTTCGAGGCGCTCTTCCTCCAGGTACCGGGACTGCTGGTCGCCTGTCCGTCGACTCCGGCCGACGGCAAGGCCCTACTGAAGGCGGCGATCCGCGATGACAACCCGGTCGTCTTCATCGAGCACGAGAGCCTCTACGGCAGCCGTGGCGAGGTTTCCGACGATGGCGACGAGGTGCTGCGCTTCGGCGAGGCGGCGGTGCGGCGCCAGGGCTCCGACGTAACGATCATCGGCATCCTCAAAATGGCCCAGGTCGGCGAGGAGGCGGCGCGAACGCTCTCCCACGAGCACGGGGTTGAGGCCGAGGTGATCGACCCGCGCACGCTGCGACCGCTCGACCTCGACACGATCCTCGAGTCGGTGCGCAAGACGAATCGCGCGGTGATCGTCGAGGAGGGCTGGCCGCACGGCGGGGTCGGCGCCAACCTGGCGACGCTGATCACCGAGCAGGCCTTCGATCACCTCGATGCGCCGGTGCAGCGGGTGACCGGCGCCGACGTCCACATGCCGTACTCGAAACGGCTCGAGCAGGCAGCGGTGCCGCACGAGGAGCACGTGGTGAAGGCTGCTCTGGCCGCGCTGGAGGGGGCGATCTGATGGCCGACGTCGTGATGCCGAGGCTGTCCGACTCGATGGAGGAGGGGACGATCCTGCAGTGGCTGAAGCAGGTCGGTGACGAGGTCGCGATCGGTGACGAGCTGGTCGAAATCGAGACCGACAAGGCGAACATGGCCTACGAAAGCGACGTGGCTGGGACGTTGAGTGAGATCTTGGCGCAGGAGGGCGAGACGCTGCCGATCGGGACGCCGATTGCGCGGGTCGGGGATTCGGGTGAGGCGCCATCGAGGGACGAGCAAGGGACCGAGGAGTCCCGGCCCGCGGGTCCTGTCGGCGCAGGGGACCCACCTCCCCCTGCGGTAGCTAAAGCTTCCTCGGGGGAGGTCCCCCCTGCGCCGCCACCCGCGGGAGAGGCGTCTGAGTCTGCTGCTCCAGTCGCTGAGGCAGCTCCACAAGCGGATGGCGACGGGCACCGGCCGAAAGCTTCGCCGCTCGCCAAGCGTCTTGCGAAGGAGAAGGGGCTCGACCTCGGCCAGCTACAGGGCTCGGGGCCCGGTGGTCGGATCGTCAAGGCTGATGTGGAGAAGGCGGAAGCTGGACCGAGCGGGGAGGCAGG
>DATNGU010000195.1:0-3551 GCA_035605775.1 Solirubrobacterales bacterium
GGGGATCGTTTCCGCGCTGAACCGGCTTAGAGTGTCGCCATCGCGATTCTCACCTCGGTACTTCCAGGCATCCGCGAGGTACGCGCGCCCCTGATCGCGGGCTATCTCTGGCTGCTCTTCATCTGGCTCCTCGCCGACCCAGCCATGCCCGCGCCGCACTCGCCGGACCTGTACGACCGGATCGGAAGCCTGGTCGAAGCGAGCGGGCCGGCCGGCAAGGCGATCGTCGCCTCGGTCGGGGCCTACCTGCTCGGATCGCTTCTGTCGGCGATCATCTTCGGCGCCGCGCGCCTGTTCAACGAGCGCTGGAGCAGATGGGTCACCAGAAACATGATCGGCGTGGAGATAGACAAGCCACCGGTGCCCCTGGGCGCCATCGACGCGCACGAAGGCACCGAGGTGGAGATCGGCGACATGCTGTCGCTCTCCGATTTCGAGGGCATCGAGCAGATCGTCGGGACTCTCGACTTCTCCTTGATGCGGTCGATCGAAGAAATGATCGACCGCGAGCTCGGGCCCGAACGACGAAGGCTCAGCTCGGCGGTCGAGTGGGCTGCGTCGCAGTCCCGCGGATACGCCACCGTCCACCTCTTTCGCAGGAGCAACGTGCCCACCGTGAGGCTGGGCTCGATCGAAGGCGCCGGGGGTCTCGATAGCGATTTCGTCATCCCGACGTTCTCCGTCCAAAGGGACCTCTTCCACGAGCGGGCCACCCTGCGCGCCCGCCTGGTCGAACACGCGGAGACCATCGGGTTGAAGATCGAACGCCTCCACTCGGAGGCTGAATTCCGCCTCGCGGTGGCGGCCCCGCTCGCGGCGCTGGTCCTGCTGCTATCCACCGAAACCCTCCTCTGGCTGCCGGCCCTCCTGGTGCCGCTCGCCCTGGTCGCGCAGGGGCTCGTCCTGGTCCGCCAGAGCAACCGCGCGCTGATGGGCGCCCTTGGCGCGCAGAGCAGCGCCGACGACCTCGACCGGGTGACGCCGGTCTTCTCGCGCTACCGGGCTGACGCTCGCGCGCTCAGCGACGCGATACGCGCTCGTCACTGGCCATCGGGAAACGCCGTCGCCGACGAGTCCGGCCCCGCGGGGGAGGCCGGCGACCTGGCGCCCGCCGGCTAGTCCCGGAGCGCTTGACGGACGACCGGCTTGCGGGTTGCCTTGACCTCGTCGAGGCGGCGGACCGGGGTTGTGTAGGGGGCCTGTTTGGCCACCTCCGGATCCTCTTCGGCCTCGACGAGGATGCGCTCGATCGCCTCGGCGAAGGCGTCGAGGCTCTCCTTGGTCTCGGTCTCGGTCGGCTCGATCATCAGCGCCTCCTCGACCAGCAGCGGGAAGTAGACGGTCGGCGGGTGGAAGCCGAAGTCGAGCAGCCGCTTGGCGAGGTCGAGGGTGGCGATGCCCAGCTCCCTCTTCATCGGCTTGCCGGAGAGGACGAACTCGTGCATGCAGTGGCGGTCAAAGGCGACTGGCAGATGCTTGCCCGCCCGTCCCTCGGCAAGGCGCGCCTTGAGGTAGTTGGCGTTCAGCACCGCCGTCTCCGAGGCCTCGGCGAGGCCGTCGGCGCCGAGACTGAGGATGTAGGCGTAGGAGCGGACGAAGACGCCGAAGTTGCCCTGGAAGCCGCGCAGGCGGCCGATCGACTTGGGCCGGTCGAGGTCGAGGTCGAAGCTGGGCCCGCTGCCGTTGCCGCTCTCGCGCCGCACCACCTGGGGGCGCGGCAGGTAGGGCTCGATCCGCTCCGAGACCGCGATCGGCCCGGCGCCCGGCCCGCCGCCTCCGTGCGGCTGGCTGAACGACTTGTGCAAATTGACGTGGACGATGTCGAAGCCCATGTCGCCCGGCCGCGAGTGGCCCATCACGGCGTTCAGGTTGGCGCCGTCGTAATAGAGGGTCCCTCCCACCCCGTGGATCAGGGCGGCGATCTCGGCGATGTTCTCGTCGAAGAGGCCGAGCGTGTTGGGGTTGGTCAGCATCAGACAGGCGACATCGCCGTCGACCTTGGCTCGCAGGTCATCCATCTCGACCCCGCCGCGCTCGTCGGTCGCCACCTTGACGATCTCGTAGCCGGCCATCGTCACCGAGGCCGGGTTGGTCCCGTGCGAGGTATCCGGGGCCAGCACCTTGGTCCGCGCTTCGCCGCGGTCGGCGTGAAAGGCGCGGGTGAGGAGCAGGCCGGCGAGCTCGCCGTGCGAACCCGCTGAGGGCTGCAGGCTTACGTACGGCAGGCCGCAAATCTCGGCCAGCGACTCCTGCAGCAGCCACATCAGCTCGAGGGCTCCCTGGGCCCGCTTCGGGTCCTGCGCCGGGTGCAGGCGGGCGTGGCCGGGGAGCGCCGCGACTCGCTCGTTGAGGCGCGGGTTGTGCTTCATCGTGCAGGAGCCAAGCGGGTAGAAGCCGGTGTCGAGGTCGAAGTTGCGCCGCGAGAGCCGGTTGTAGTGGCGGACGATCTCGGGCTCGGCGACCTCGGGCAGGCGTGGCGGCTCGGAGCGCAGCAGCCTCGCCGGGATCAACTCCTCGAGCGGCGGCTCGGGCACCCCGACGGCGGGCAGGACGGCGGCACGGCGTCCCGGCTTCGACTTCTCGAAGATCGTTTGTGCGCGTTCGCGCTGCAGCGGCATCTCCATCGAGATCAGGCCTCCTCTGGCGGGTTATTCGGCATATGGCCGATTAACTCGCCAGCCTCGGCTTGGATTGCGGCGCCGAGGGCGTCGGCGAGGGCGTCGATCTGCTCACGTGTGCGGCGCTCGGTGATCGCCACGAGCAGGCCGTCCTCGTACTCGGGGTAGTCACGACCGAGCGGGTAGCCGGCGGCGATGCCGCGCTCGGCGCAGCGCTCCAGCACGGCGCCGACCGGGGCCTCGAGGCGGAGTGCGAACTCGCGCGCGACGGGGGCACCGTGCAACAGCTCGACCCCCGGCACCGCCGCCAGCCGCTCGCGGGCGTAGGCAGTGCGCCGGACCAGCAGCTCGCCAAGCTCGCGGAAGCCCTCGCGGCCAAGCCAGGCGAGATGGATCGTCGCCGCCAGCGCGTTCAGCGCCTGCGCGGTGCAGATGTTGTGGGTCGCCTTCTCGCGGCGGATGTGCTGCTCGCGGGTCTGCAGGGCGAGGACGAAACCGCGGCGTCCGTCGACGTCGTCGGTTTCGCCGGCGATCCGCCCGGGCATGCGGCGGATCAGCTCCTCGGAGCCGCAGAAGAAGCCGAAGGAGGGGCCACCGAAGTCGAGCCGGTTGCCGAGCGGCTGGCCCTCGCCAAGGGCGATGTCGGCGCCGCACTCGCCCGGGGGCTTGAGCACCCCGAGCGTCATCGGGTCGACTGCCACGACCAGCAGCGCGCCGTGCTCCTTGACGGCGGCGCCGAGCGCCTCGACGTCCTCGACCGCGCCGAGGAAGTTCGGGTTCTGGAGGAAGACGGCCGCGGTCTCGCCGTCGACCGCCTCGGCCAGCGCGGCGGCGTCGGTCAGCCCGCCCTCCAGCCCGACTTCGACCACCTCGGCGCCGTAGCCGACCGCATAGGTCCGCAGGGTCTCGCGGCTGTGCGGGTGGAGGCCGCGG
>DATNGU010000196.1:0-6984 GCA_035605775.1 Solirubrobacterales bacterium
AGTCGCGTCAAGGCGGCGCTGCGCCGCTCGCGTATGGCTGCCGATCCGCCTGAGGTAGAGGCGATTGAGCGCGGCGAGCTGAAGATCGACCCCGACCGCCGCCTCGTTCTCTTGCGCGAAGAAGAGATAGCGGTCACCTATGTCGAGTTCGAGATCCTCACCGCCCTCGCCCGCTCACCCGGCAAAGTTCTGAGCCGCGAGACCCTGCTGGAGCATGTCTGGGGCGACTCCGACTACCGCGACCCGCGCACCGTCGATGTCCACATCCGCCACCTGCGAGAGAAGATGGAGCAGGACCCCAAGCAACCCGAGTACCTGTTCACGGTGCGGGGCGTCGGCTACCGCTTCAGGGAATGAACAAGCTCCGCCTCACCCCGCTCGGCAGCATGATCACGACGGTGTCGCTGTCGATTGGGGTGGGGACGTCGATCATCGTCTATGTCTGGGTGGTCGTTGTCGAGGGTCACGACGGCGCCGCCCGCCCGATCCTGATCGGCTCCCTGGTCGCCCTCCTGCTCGCCCTCGCCATCGGCTTTTACTTCGCCCAGCTCGTGGCCCAGCGGGTAAAGCGAATCGAGGAGGCGGCCCGCAAGGTAGCCGACGGCGACTTCGCGACCCGCATCCCGGTCCAGTCCTCCGGCCAGCTCGGCCAACTCGCCCGCACCTTCAACGAGATGCAGCGCCGCCTCGCCGAGCTCGACAGTGCCCGCAAGCAGTTCATCGCCAACGCTTCGCACGAGCTGCGCACGCCGATCTTCAGCCTTGGCGGCTTCGTCGAGCTGCTCGAAGAAGAGGACCCGAGTCCAGAGGAGCGAGCCGAGTTCGTGCGCACTATGCGCCAACAGATCGAGCGGCTGACCAAGCTCACCGCTGACCTCCTCAACCTCTCCCAGCTCGACGCCGGCGGCATCGTGATGGCGATCCGCAGCGTCGACCTCAGCTCGCTGGCCCGCGACGTGGCGCGGGAGTTCGGCCCGCGCGCCGACTTGCGTGGCTCGCGGTTGGAGCTGCGCGCGCCGGACCGGCCGGTGATAGCCCTCGCCGACCCCGACCGGGTGCGGCAGATCATCCGTATCCTGCTCGACAACGCCCTCACCCACACGCCCGAGGGCACCAGCGTCACCGTGACCATCTACTCCGTCAACCAGCGCGCCGAGCTAACCGTCTCTGACGACGGCACCGGCATTCCACAACGCGTGCAGCAGCGCATCTTCGAGCGTTTCTACACGGCCGATTCCGCCGGAGGGTCGGGTCTTGGCTTAGCGATCGCCCGCGAGCTCGCGCAACGAATGGACGGGCGCATCGCAATCTCCTCCAGCCGGCGCTTCACCGCCTTCACGCTCGACCTGCCGCTGGCCCCACAAGGGGCGCTGCCCCAGGCTCCCGCAGAGCCGGCGAAGGCAACTGCGTGAGCAGAAGGAGAGCCTTGCCGGCGGCGCTGCTGGCGCTGCTCGTCGCCCTGGCCGTGACTCTACTCGCGGGTTGCGGTGGCGGCGGCTCCACCGCGAGCGCTCCCGGTGCTACGAAGACGACCACCCAGGTGGTCGTGCAGACCGCGAGCGAGGGCTTCAACGCTGCCGAGGTCTACCGCGAGGCCGCGCCTGGGGTGGTCACCATCCGCTCGATCTTCGACGGGGGCGGTGCCGAAGGATCCGGCTTCGTGCTCGACACGAAGGGCAGGATCGTCACCAACGCCCACGTGGTCACCGACGGCGAAGGCGGCGACCGCGAGGAGGCGAAGTCGGTCTTCGTCGAGTTTCCGGACCGCAATGTCGTGCCGGCGAAGATCGTCGGCTTCGACCCCTTCGCTGACGTCGCTCTGCTGGAAGTGAAGCCAGATGGCTTCGACCTACACCCCTTGGTGCTCGGCGACGACAACGAACTGGTAGTCGGCGAGCCTGTGGCGGCGATCGGCAGCCCCTTCGGCGAGCAGCAGTCGCTCTCGGTGGGGATCGTCTCGGCCACCGACCGCTCGGTCCAGTCGCTGACCAAGTTCCAGATCGAGGGGGCGATCCAAACCGACGCTTCGATCAACCCCGGCAACTCGGGCGGGCCGCTGCTCGACGCTGACGCCCGTGTCATCGGCATCAACCAGCAGATCGAGACCAGCTCGGGCGCCAGCGACGGGGTCGGCTTCGCGGTGCCGGTCTCGGCGGTGAAACGCTCGCTCGCGCAGCTGGAGCAGGATGGAAAGGCTGAGTACGCGTACATCGGGGTCTCAAGCCAAGCCCTGTACCCGCAGCTCGCGGCGAAGCTTGGCGTCGACGCCGACTACGGGGGTTTGCTGGCGGAAGTCGTCTCCGGCGGGCCCGGCGATAAAGCGGGGTTGAAGGGTGGCGACGACAGCCTGCGTTTCCAGGCCGGCGAATACGAAATCGGCGGCGACACGATCCTCGCTGTCGACGGCCACAAGGTCGTGCGGCCGGACGACCTTTCGCGCTACGTCTCCGCCTTCAGGCCCGGTCAGAAGGTGATGCTCGAAGTCCTCCACGACGGCGGCGATCGAGAGAACATCGAGGTCACGCTCGGCAAGCGACCGGTCGGCGGACCGGACGGCTGAGCAGCCTGCCGGTCGTCCAACCGCCGCTGCGTGTAGAAATCCGCGGGTGCTTCAAGAAGTCACCCTCGGACAAAAGGCGCTGGCCGACTACACCCACATCGCCGGCAAGGAGCTGATCGAGCGCATCCGCGAGCTGGCGGAGCCGCTCAAAGGCCAGCGAGTCCTCCATGTCAGCGCTACCGCTTTCGGCGGCGGCGTCTCGGAGATCCTCTACACGATCGTGCCGCTGATGCGCGATGTCGGCATCGATGCCCACTGGCACGTGATCTTCGGCAAAGAAGAGTTCTTCAATGCAACCAAGCTTCTGCACAACTCGCTGCAGGGCGCGGACGAGACCCTGAGCGATGAGCAGTGGACGATCTTCGACGAAATCAACGCCATCAATGCCGAGGGCCTGAAAGGCGAGTGGGACACGATCATCGTCCACGACCCGCAGCCGATCGGGCTGCACCGCGGCGCGGCGGAGAAGAGCCGCAACTGGATCTGGCGCTGCCACATCGACCTCTCCGAGCCAAACCCGGCGCCGATCGCCCGCCTGCAACCGCTAATCGAGGAATACGACGCAACCGTCTGGCACATGCCCTCCTACGTGCCCAACGGCATGAACGGCAACGACGGCATCCGCATCATCCCGCCGGCGATCGACCCCCTCTCGCCGAAGAACATGGCCTTCTCCCCAGACGACGCCGCCTTCGTCTGCCACCAGTTCGGCATCGACATCGACCGGCCGCTGATCACCCAGGTCTCCCGCTTCGACCCCTGGAAGGACCCGATTGGCGTGATCGACGCCTACCGCGAGGTGACCGCCGCAACGCCGGAGGTACAGCTGGCCCTGGTCGGCTCGATGGCAACCGACGACCCCGAGGGTTGGGACTTCTTCCAGCAGACCGTCGAATACGCCGACGGCGACGATGACATCAAGATCCTCAACAACCTCAACAACGTCGGCGCGATCGAGGTCAACGCCTTCCAGTCGCAGTCAGACGTCTGCCTGCAGAAGTCGATCCGCGAGGGCTTCGGGCTGACTGTCACCGAGGCGCTCTGGAAGGGGCGACCGACCGTGGCCGGCAACGTCGGCGGCATCCCGCTGCAGATCGAGGACGGCGTCAGCGGTTATTTGGTCGACTCGTCGTCAGAGTGCGCGCAGCGCTGCATCGAGGTCCTCGCCGACCCCGAGCTGGGCAAGCAGCTCGGGAAGGCCGGCAAGGAACACGCCCGCCGTGAGTTTCTCTCCCCCCGCCTGCTGCGCGACTGGCTGCAGCTCTTCACCGAGCTCGATACATAAGTACCGAGCGCTCGGGGTAGGCTGGGGAGCCGATGGCCGACTCCGATCCGCTGATCATCGTCTCCAACCGCGGGCCGGCCCAGTTCGAGCGTGACGAGGCCGGCGAGCGCACGGTGCGGCGCGGCGGCGGCGGCCTGGTCACGGCGCTCTCTGGGCTCGTCTCACATCGTGAGGCGCTCTGGATCGCCTCGGCGATGACCGACGAGGACGTCGCGGTCTCCGAGGAACGCGGCGGGCCAGTTGAGCTCTCGATCGACGGAATCGATTACCGCGTGCTGCTGGTCGGCAGCGATCCGGACGCCTACGACGGCTTCTACAACGTGATCGCCAACCCGATCCTCTGGTTCATCCAGCACTACCTCTGGGACCTCTCCAACGCCCCCGACGTCCGCCAGCAAGAGCTCGACGCCTGGGACCACGGCTACCAGGCGGTCAATCGCGACATCGCCCGCGCCGTCCTTGGCCAGATTGAGGGACGCGAGCGCCCCCTGGTGATGCTGCACGACTACCACCTCTACACCGCTCCCGGAATGATCCGCGCGGAGCGACCCGACGTCTTCCTCCACCACTTCGTCCACATCCCCTGGTCGCAGCCCGATAGCTGGAGGATCCTGCCGGGCCGCATCCGCGAGGCGATCTTCCGCGGCATGCTCGCCAACGACATCATCGGCTTCCACACCCACGCCTACTGCATCAACTTCATCCGCTGTTGCGACGAACTGCTCGAGGTCGATGTGGACTATGACCGCTGCCTCGTCCGTCACGCCGGCGGGCAGACGCTGGCGCGCGCCTATCCGCTCTCGATCGACGCCGAGCGGTTGCGACGGGCGGCGGAGTCGCCCGAGGTGGCGGCGGCGGAGCGTGAGGTGCTGGAGCGCCGCCGCGAGCACTTGATCATCCGGGTCGACCGTGCCGACCTCTCCAAGAACGTGCTGCGCGGCTTCACCGCCTTCGACACCTTCCTCGCCCAACATCCCGAGTTTCGCGAAAAGGTCACCTTCATCGCTCACCTGCAGCCCTCGCGCCAGGACGTGCCCGAGTACGCCGAGTACCTGGAACGGATCGAGGCGCTTGTCGCGGTCGTCAACCACCGCCACGGCACCACCGACTGGATGCCGATCGACCTGAAGATCTACGAGAACTTCCCCGAGGCGGTGGCTCGTTACAAGCATTTCGACCTGCTGATGGTCAACTCAATATTCGACGGCATGAACCTGGTCGCCAAGGAGGCCCCGGCGGTCAACACCCGTGATGGGGTGCTGATGCTCTCCGAGAACACCGGCTCCCATGAGGAGCTCGCCGACTGCGTGCTCTCGGTCAACCCCTTCGACATCCAGGAGCAGGCCGACGCGATCTACCGGGCGCTGACGATGGGAGCCGAGGAGCGGCGGCTGCGAGGGGAGCACCTAAAGGAGATCATCTACTCGCGCAATCCCGGCGATTGGGTCGACGACCAGCTGAAGGACATCGACGAGCTGCGTGAGGCGGTGGCGTAGAGGGGTCGGGGTGTCCCTCCTGCTTGCTGGGTTTTTCGCCTTCGACATTGCGGCCGTCCGAGATCGTGGTTGGGGCGAAAAACGGACGCCGCTGCGCTGGAGGGACACCCCGACCCCTCTTCTCGACAGCTTCAAGGGGGCGAACCCGTCGAGCTGAGCACTTAGAGCTGTATGGGATTGCGCGTTCGTTGGCAGCTCGCAGCCAAAGGAGCTGCGGTGGCTGTTGCTGTTCTACTTGCACTCCAGCTGGTTCCGTCGCTGCTGAAGCCACCGGCGCCAGAGCCGCTCCCAGCTGATGTGGGTCTGCCACGAATAACTCCGCCGGCGCTAGAGCCGAACGAGCGTCAGCCGTCTAGGCCTCTCGGGCGGGTGGTGTCGGGTGGGGGTGTCCCGCTCAGGACGCAGTCTCCGGAGGGCGAGGCCCCATCCCGCCACCGGAAAGACCCCTTTGCCCGGAGGAGAGCGAAGCCCAAGCGGGGCGCCCCGACCCCGCGACAGGACCCCCCCGCCAACACCTCAGTCCCCGCCGTCCCTCCACCCGCTCCAGAAGCAGCTGTTCCTGCGCCAGCTCCCGTAACTGAAGTCCCGCCGCCGGCGCCCGCACCCGCTCCGCCAAACGACGGGTCCATGGAGTTTGCGCCCCGCTAGCTATAGTCCGACGCCGTTTTGGCCGCACTGCGCGAATATGAGCTGGTTCTGATGCTGGACCCGGAGCTGGATGCCCCGGCCCGCGACGCTGTCGCCAGCGAGGTAAAAGCGCAGATCGGGGCCAGCGGAGCGCTGAAGCACGAGAACGTCTGGGGCCTGCGCAAGATGGCCTACGAGATAAACCGGCGCAACGAGGCCGATTACCGCTGGTTCCGCTTCGAGGCCCCTACCGAGCTGCTCGAGCAACTCGACCACAACCTGAAGATCGCCGACGGCGTGCTGCGCTTCCGCGTTTTCAAAGTCGACGCCGACACGCCCGTGACGGTTCCTCCGCCGACCAGCGCGCCCGGCCCTGGCGCCTCACGCGAGCGACCGGCGGAGGCCCCGCCCCAGGCACCTGCCGAGGCAGTGCCCGAGGCCGCCGCCCCTGAGGCACCCGCGCCGGCTGCCCCGGCTGCGGTCACAGAGGCGCCCGCCGAGGCGCCAGAGCCCGCGGCCGAGGCCGAGGCACCTAAGGCTCCCGCCGAGGCCGCCGAGGGCGAGCCCGGCGACTCCACCGTGTAGCTGCCTTTTCGCGCAGATTCCGGCTTCGGGGGGGCGAGTTGCGCCGCCAGCGCTCTTAGACTGGCATCTCGACAAACGATCTTTGAGGAGTGAGAGCCGTGGCGGCTTCGAACATCAACGTGGTGGTCATCACCGGGAACCTGACCAAGGACCCCGAACTTCGCAGCACTGGGGGCGGAACGTCGGTCTGCGAGTTGCGGGTGGCGGTCAACAGCCGCCGCAAAGAAGCGCAGGAATGGGTCGACAAGCCCAACTACTTCAACGTGGTCGTCTTCGGTGCGCAGGGCGACAACTGCGCCAACTACCTCTCCAAGGGACGGCCGGTAGCGGTCGAAGGCCGGCTCGACTGGCGTGAGTGGGAGGCCAAAGACGGTGGCGGCAAACGGCAAGCCGTGCAGATCGTCGCCAATTCGGTCCAGTTCCTCGGCTCG